>NZ_JBHTVC010000002.1:0-66388 GCF_042793275.1 Isoptericola sp. NPDC056578 | reverse complement strand
TTTCCTGCCGGCCGACGTGCTCGGGGTCCAGGTGCCGGTCAGCGGGTCGCGGTGGGTCCTCGTGCGCGGCGGCCGTCTGCGTCGCCCGCGGGGCGGAGTGCTACGCGGTGCTGAACCTGTACCCGTACAACTCGGGGCACCTCATGGTGCTGCCCTACCGGCACGTGTCCGGATACGTCGACCTCACGGCGTCCGAGACCGCCGAGCTGGCCACGATGACCCAGACGGCGATCCGCACCCTCGGCGCGGTCTACGGACCGGCCGGCTACAACATCGGGATGAACCAGGGCGAGGTCGCGGGCGCCGGCATCGCGGCGCACCTGCACCAGCACGTGGTGCCGCGCTGGCTCGGCGACGCGAACTTCCTGCCCGTCGTCGGGCAGACCAAGGCGCTGCCGGAGCTGCTGGCCGACACGCGGGCCCGGCTCGCCGCGGCCTGGCCCGGCGCGGGCACCGCCACCGAGCCCGACGGGGCGCGCTGATGCTCGGCGGCCTGCGGGCGACGATGCAGCGGCTGTTCACCCCGCCCGCGCGGCTGCTCCTGAGGCTCGGGGTGTCGCCGGACGCCGTGACGATCGCGGGCACGGTGGTCGTCGTCGTCCTCGCCCTCACGCTGCTGCCCACCGGGCACGTCCTGCTCGGCGGCGTCCTCATCGGCCTGTTCGCCCTCGCGGACTCGATGGACGGGGTCATGGCGCGCCTGTCGGGCCGCACCGGGCCGTGGGGCGCGTTCCTCGACTCGACCCTCGACCGGATCTCCGACGGCGCCGTGTTCGCGGGCATCACGCTGTGGTTCGTGCTCCACCCGGACCTGCCGCACGCCACGTGGGGGATCGTCGCCTCGCTCGCGTGCCTCGTGCTCGGCTCGGTCGTGCCGTACGCCCGCGCCCGCGCCGAGAGCGTCGGCGCCACCGCCGCCGTCGGGATCGCCGAGCGCACCGACCGGCTCGTGGTCGCCCTTGCGGCCGTCGCGTTCACGCAGGTGGGGCTGCCGGTCCTCGTGACCGAGATCGCGCTGACGCTGCTCGCCTTCGCCAGCCTCGTCACCGTGGTGCAGCGGGTGGCGACCGTGCGGCGTCAGCTCGCCCCGGCGGGGCCCGTCCCGCACGCACCCACCGACCGTCCCGACCCGGAGGCCTGATGCGGATCGACGTCGCCCGCCTGTACACGTTCGCCTGGCGCCACGCGCCGAAGATCCCGGAGCCGGTGCTGCGCGCGGCGTTCACCGCCGTCGCCGACCTCACCTGGCTGCGCCGCACCGAGGGGGTGCGGCGGCTCGAGGCGAACTACGCGCGCGTGCGGCCCGACCTCGACGGGCCCGAGCTGCGCCGCCTCACCCGGGCCGGCATGCGCTCGTACATGCGGTACTTCCGCGAGGCGTTCACCCTGCAGGGGGCCACCGCCGAGCAGATCACCGCCCGCGTGCGCGTGGACGGCTACGAGAACCTCGCCGGGCCGGTCGCCGACGGGCAGGGCGTCTCGCTCGCGCTGGCCCACCTGGGCAACTGGGACCTCGCCGGCGCGTACGCGACGCCGCACATCGCCCCCGTGCTCACCGTGGCAGAACGGCTCAAGCCCGAGGAGCTGTTCGTCGAGTTCGTCGAGTTCCGCCGCTCGATCGGCATCGACGTGCTGCCGCTCGGCGACCACGACGTCTTCCGCAACCTCGTCCGCGGGGCCGTGAAGGGCGGGTGCATCGTGCCGCTGCTCGCCGACCGAGACCTCACGTCGTCGGGCGTCGAGGTGGACCTCTGCGGGCACCGCGCCCGCGTCGCCGCGGGGCCGGCCGCGCTGGCGCTCGCGGCCAAGGTCCCGCTCGTGCCGGTGGGGATCACCTACGAGCGGCTCACCGGCGAGCGCCGGCGGGCCGCCGGCACGGCCTGGGGCATCGTGATCCGGTTCTACCCGCCCGTCCCGGTCCCCGACGACTCCGGGCTGCACCGCAAGGAGCGCGTGGCACGCATGACGCAGGGCTGGGTGGACGCGGTCGCCGTCACCCTCCAGGAGTCCACGCAGGACTGGCACATGCTGCAGCGCGTCTTCGTCGACGACCTCGACGCCGAGCGGTACGCGCGCACCAGGGCCGAGGCGGGCGAGGCATGAGCGCCGTCCCCGGCGGCGCCACCGTCGCCGCCCCGGAGCGCCCGCTGCGCGTCGGGATCGTGTGCCCGTACTCGTTCGACGCGCCGGGCGGGGTGCAGTTCCACGTGCGCGACCTCGCGCAGGCGCTGCAGCGTGCCGGGCACGAGGTGTCCGTGCTCGCCCCGGCGGACGACGACACGCCCGTCCCGGAGGTCGTCACCGCGGCCGGCCGGGCGATCCCCGTGCGCTACAACGGCTCGGTCGCCCGACTGACGTTCGGCCCGCGGGCCGCCGCCCGGGTCCGACGGTGGGTCGAGGCGGGCCGGTTCGACGTCGTGCACGTGCACGAGCCGATGGTGCCCAGCCTGTCCATGCTCGCGCTGTGGCAGGCCGACGGGCCCGTCGTGGCCACGTTCCACACGTCGCAGGCGCGCTCGCGGGCGCTGCAGGTCGCGTACCCCCTGCTGCGGCAGTCGCTGGAGAAGATCGCGGCGCGGATCGCCGTCTCCGAGGACGCGCGCCGCACCCTCGTCGACCACATGGGCGGCGACGCCGTCGTCATCCCGAACGGCGTCTACGTCGACACCTTCGCCGCGGCCGTGCCGGACGACCGGTGGCGCGGCACCCCCGAGGCGCCGACGATCGCGTTCCTCGGCCGGCTGGACGAGCCGCGCAAGGGCCTCCAGGTGCTCGCCGCGGCCGCCCCGCAGGTGCTCGAGCGCATCCCCGGGGCACGCTTCCTCGTCGCGGGCAAGGGCGACGACGGCCGGGACGACGCCCTCGAGGCGCTCGGCCCGCACGCCGGCTCGTTCGAGTTCCTGGGGGGCGTGAGCGACGAGGACAAGGCGTCGCTGCTCGCGTCGGCGGACCTGTACGTCGCGCCGCAGACGGGCGGCGAGAGCTTCGGCATCGTGCTCGTCGAGGCGATGAGCGCCGGCGCCGGCGTCGTGGCCAGCGACCTGGGGGCGTTCCGCCGGGTGCTCGACGAGGGCGCCGCGGGGCGGCTGTTCCGCACCGGCGAGCCCGACGACCTGGCCCGGACGGTCCTCGAGGCCCTGGGCGACGCCGCCGGCACCCAGGAACGGCGGGACCGGGCCGCGGCGTTCGTGCGCCGGTTCGACTGGTCCGCGGTGACCCAGCAGGTGCTCGCGGTCTACGAGATGGCCGTCGCCGCGGGGGAGGCGCTGGGCTCCCCGGTGGCCCCGTCGCGGACGGAGAGCGCCGTCGGCTGGCTGCGCACCCGGCGCGCCGCAGGAGGTGAGGGAGCATGACCTGGTCCGAGCTCGCGCTCGTCGTCCTCGTCGTCGCGGCGGTCGCGGTCTGGCTCGCCTGGATCTCGGCGTCGCGCCTCGACCGGCAGCACCGCAAGGTGGTCGCGTCACGCATCGCCCTGCAGGCCCAGCTCGCGCGCCGCGCGGGGGCCGCCGTGGACCTGGCCTCGTCGGGGCTGCTCGACCCGGCGGGGGCCGTGCTCGTCGCCGACGCCGCGTTCGCCGCCCTGGAGGACGCGGGTCCGGCGCCGACGCCCGGCGCGGAGCTCGCGCTGGACGGGCTCGGCCTCGACCGCGAGCGGGCCGAGAGCGAGCTCTCCGCGACGCTGCGCTCCGCGCTCGGCGACGACGAGGCGCTGGCGGAGCTGCGCGGGGCGCCCGGCGGCGACGAGCTCGTCGGGCAGCTCGCGGCCGCCTGGTACCGCGCCCAGCTGGCCCGGCGGTTCCACAACGAGGCCGTGGCCCAGGCGCGGCGCGTGCGGCGCACCTGGTACGTGCGCCTGCTGCGGCTGTCGGGGCACGCGGCGCTGCCGCGCACGGTCGAGCTGGACGACCAGATGCCGGAGGGGCTCTCCGCAGCCTGACGCGCGGAACTAGGATGGAAGGCGCGTGACAGCGGTCACGCGTCCTACTGCGACACGAGCGAGGTTGCGTTGAGCGAGACCATCGGCAGCGACGGCCGGATCCCCGCGGGAGAGGTGGGCACCGCCCGCGTCAAGCGCGGCATGGCCGAGATGCTCAAGGGCGGCGTCATCATGGACGTCGTCACGCCCGAGCAGGCGAAGATCGCCGAGGACGCCGGCGCCGTGGCCGTCATGGCCCTCGAGCGGGTGCCCGCCGACATCCGTTCCCAGGGCGGCGTCGCCCGCATGAGCGACCCCGACATGATCGACGGCATCATCGACGCCGTCTCGATCCCCGTGATGGCGAAGGCGCGCATCGGGCACTTCGTCGAGGCGCAGGTGCTGCAGTCCCTGGGCGTCGACTACATCGACGAGTCGGAGGTGCTCACCCCCGCCGACTACGCCAACCACATCGACAAGTGGCAGTTCACCGTGCCGTTCGTGTGCGGTGCCACCAACCTCGGCGAGGCGCTGCGCCGCATCACCGAGGGCGCGGCGATGATCCGCTCCAAGGGCGAGGCCGGCACGGGCGACGTCTCCAACGCGACGACGCACATGCGCCAGATCCGCGCGCAGATCCGCCGCCTGACCTCGCTGCCCGAGGACGAGCTGTTCGTCGCGGCCAAGGAGCTGCAGGCGCCGTACGAGCTCGTCGCCGAGGTCGCGCGCGCCGGGAAGCTCCCGGTCGTGCTGTTCACCGCGGGCGGCATCGCCACCCCGGCGGACGCCGCGATGATGATGCAGCTCGGCGCCGAGGGCGTGTTCGTCGGTTCCGGCATCTTCAAGTCGGGCGACCCCGTCGCGCGGGCGAAGGCGATCGTGCAGGCCACCACGTTCCACGACGACCCGGACGTCCTCGCGAAGGTCTCCCGCGGCCTGGGCGAGGCGATGGTCGGCATCAACGTCGACGAGATCCCCGAGCCGCACCGGCTCGCCGAGCGCGGCTGGTAGGTCCAGCGAGGCGTGCTGCTGCCCGAACCGTCCGTGCGGGGTGCGGACCTGCCTGTCCGGGCGGTCCTGCCCGCCACGGTCGAGGCGGTGCGGTCGCGCGGCACCGCGGTGCTGGTCGCGCCGCCCGGGTCGGGGAAGACGTCGCTGCTGCCGCTGGCGCTGGGCGACGCGCTCGGCGGCACGATCGTCGTCGCCGAGCCGCGACGGATGGCGACCCGCGCGGCTGCCGCGCGGCTGGCGACGCTGGTCGGCGAGCCGCTCGGGCAGCGGATCGGCTACGCGATGCGCGGGGAACGCAGCGGGGGCCGAGGTGTCCGCGTCGAGGTGGTGACCACCGGGCTCCTCGTCCGGCGCCTGCAGCAGGACCCGGAGCTCCCGGGGGTCGCCGCGATCGTGATCGACGAGTGTCACGAGCGGCACCTGGACGCCGATCTGCTGCTCGCGCTCTGCGTCGACGTCCGCGCGAACCTTCGGGACGACCTGGCGATCGTCGCGACGTCGGCCACCGCGGACACGGTCCGGCTGAGCCGCGCGCTGGGCACCGACGTCCCGGCGCCCGTGATCACCGCGTCCGCGGCGCAGTTCGACGTGGCGACCGAGTGGGTCCCACCACCGGTCCCCGCGCCGCTGCTGCCCGGTGGGCGGGTCGACCCGCGCCTGCTGGACCACGTCGCGACCGTCGTCCGGCGCGCGCTGACCGAGAACGACGGCGACGTCCTCGTGTTCGTCCCGGGCGAGGGCGAGATCGCCGCGATGACCCGCCGGCTGGCCGGCCAGAACGTCCTGCCGTTGTTCGGCCGCCAGTCCCGGGCCGAGCAGGACCGCGCGCTGGCTCCGTCCGCCACGCGCCGGATCGTGGTCACGACGTCGGTCGCGGAGAGCTCGCTCACCGTGCCCGGAGTCAGGGTCGTGGTCGACGCGGGCCTGGCCCGGGAGCCGCGGACCGACCAGTCCCGTGGCCTCGGTGCGCTGGTCACGTGCCGGGTCTCGAGGTCGTCGGCCGACCAACGAGCGGGTCGCGCCGGGCGCGAGGCGCCCGGCCGCGTCTACCGGTGCTGGTCCGCCACCGACCACGCCCGGCTCGACGATCATGCGGCGCCGGAGATCGCGACCGCCGACCTGGCGTCCTTCGCGCTCGACCTCGCGGCGTGGGGTGCGCCCGGCGGCGCCGGCCTGACCCTGCTCGAGGCGCCGCCGGTGGCGGCGATGTCCGCGGCCACCGAGCTGCTGCGCCGCGTCGAGGCCGTGGACGACGCAGGACGGATCACCGAGCGCGGCCGGCGGATGGCGGCGATCGGGGCGCATCCCCGGCTGGCTCGGGCGTTGCTGGACGGGGCGCCGCGGGTCGGCGCCGACCGGGCGCACGAGGTCGTCGCCATGCTCTCGGACGACTCCGGCCGCGGCTCCGGCGACGACCTGCCGGCGCGCTGGCGAGCCCTGCGCCGTGGTGAGGACCGCGCGGCCACGGCCCGCTGGCGCGAAGAGACGAAGCGCCTCGGCCGGGGCGCGACGACGGGCGACCCCTCAGGTGGGCGGGCTGGTCGGGAGACCCGCGAGATACCGGACGACCTCGCCGCGGGGATCGTGGTGGGGCTGGCGTACCCCGACCGCATCGCCCGGGCCCGCGGGACGGACTCGACGACCTACCAGATGTCCGGTGGCACGGGAGCTGCCCTGGACCCGCAGTCGCCGTGGCGGACCACGACCTGGCTGGCGATCGCGGTCGCCGACCGGGCGCCCGGTCGCGCCGACGCCAGGATCCGTTCCGCGGCACCGATCGACGAGCAGACCGCCCGCGACGTCGCCGGCGACCTGGTCACGACCACCGACCGGATCCGGTGGGACGACGGCCGAGTCGTGACGCGACGCGTCGAGGCGCTCGGCGCGATCGTGCTGAACGACGTCCCGCTGGCGAACCCCGACCCGCTGCTCGTGCAGGCGGCCGTCCGTGACGGCATCCGGCGCAGCGGCCTGTCCGTGCTGCGCTGGTCGGAGGCGGCGCTCGCTCTGCGCGAGCGGCTCGCGTTCTGCCACGCCCACCTCGGCGCCCCGTGGCCCGCGGTCGACGACGAAGCGCTGCTGGGCGGGCTCGACGGCTGGCTGGGCGCCGAGCTCGCCTCGGTGCGAGGCGCGCGCGATCTGGCCCGCATCGACGTGGCCTCGGCGCTCCGGCGGCTGCTGCCCTGGCCCGCCGCAGGCCGGTTCGGCGAGCTCGCACCGGAGCGGCTCCAGGTCCCGTCGGGCACGCAGGTCCGGCTCGCGTACGACGGTGTCGAGCCACCGGTCCTCGCGGTGAAGCTGCAGGAGGTGTTCGGCTGGGCCGCTGCTCCGGCGGTCGCGGACGGTCGTGTCCCGGTCGTGCTGCACCTGCTGTCGCCCGCACGACGTCCGGTCGCGATCACCAGCGATCTCGCCTCCTTCTGGAAGCAGGGCTATCCCCGGGTCAGGGCCGACCTGCGAGCCCGCTACCCCCGCCATCCGTGGCCGGAGGATCCCCTCACCGCCCTCCCGACCGCACGGGTCAAGCCTCGCCGGTGAGTCGGGGTGCGACCTGATCACGTCCGTCGCGGGGACCGGCGACAGCGTGCCGGGAGCGGCCGTGCCGGTCGCTGGTTCGTGGCGTGCTCGTGGCTAGCATGGGCCTCATGGATGCACGTTCCCCGTCACTCGTGAACCACGGCATCGACGTCGAGGCCGAGCCGGCGCCCGTGCGCCTGATGGAGCGGGGCTGGTGACGCCGGCCCTCGGGTGCGACTGGGCGGTCGGGCCGGACGGGCTGCGGCAGCGGCGCGCCGCGCGAGTGATCGTGCTGGACGACGCGGACCGGGTGCTGCTGGTGCGCGGGCACGACTCCGACCAGCCGGAGCGCTCGTGGTGGTTCACCGTCGGCGGCGGCATCGACGACGGCGAGAGCGAGGTCGACGCGGCCCTGCGTGAGCTGCGCGAGGAGGCGGGGCTGGCTCTCGCCCCCGGCGACCTCGTGGGCCCGGTGCTGACCCGCGACGCGTTCTTCCACTTCTTCGCGGAGACGTGCCGCCAGCAGGAGGTCTTCTTCCTGGCACGCGTGGACGGCGGCCACCGGCCCACCGACGACGGGTGGACGGCGGAGGAGCGGGACGTGCTCGACGAGATGCGCTGGCTGACCACGGCCGAGCTGCGCGCCGAGACGCGCGAGATCTTCCCGACCATCTTGCCGGACGTCGTCGACGCCCTGGCCCGCGGGTGGGACGGCACCGTGCGCCACCTCGGGGTCCAGCACGACGACGAGCCGTCCGACCCGGAGGAGCTCGGCACCCCCGCGCCGTGACCACCGGACGCACGACGCGCGCCCCGGGCATCCGTTGGTTACCGTCGATGTGAGGCGCGTCACGCACGACGGGTGCGGTCGCGCGTGACCGGCACCGACAGGGGGCGTCGACGTGAACCGACTGACGAAGGCTGCGATCGCCGTGGGAGGTGCCGCGGTCCTGCTGGTCGGCGGCGCCCAGACGATCGCGTACTGGACCGCCGAGGGCACCTCCACGGGCACCGACGTGTCCGCGGGCACCCTCACGATGACCGACGGGGCCTGCGGGGAGTGGACCCTCGACGGGGGCGGGGCGGTGACGGACGGCATCGTGCCGGGTGACACCGTGACCACCACCTGCGCACTGACCGTCGGCGGCACCGGCGACCACCTCGCGCTGGGCGAGATCACCGTCTCGTCGCCGACGTGGGGCGAGGACAACGCCCTGACGGCGGCGCTCGACCTCAGCCTGACCGAGGCGACGCTGGGTGGTGAGACGCTGACCCTCCCGCTGACGGACCCCGTCCCGGTCGGGGCGTCGGACGAGCTCGTGGTCAACCTCGAGGCGGCGTTCGACACCGCGGCCGGGAACGACACGCAGGCGCTGACCGCCGCGCTCGAGGACGTCACGGTCCAGGTCACGCAGGCGCACGTCGTCCCGACGCCCTGAGCGCCGTGGCGCCGGCACGCCCGCGCCCGGGCACCGTGCGGCGCGCGCTCGGGCGCGCGCTCGCCGGTGTCGTGCTGCTGGTCGCCGGTGGGGCGTTGCTGCTCGTGGTCGTCGTCCCCCGCCTCGGGGGCGCGACGCCGTACGGCGTGGCGACCGGGTCGATGCGGCCCGCTCTCGACGTCGGCACGCTCGTGGTGGCGCGTCCCGCCGACATCGAGAGCATCACCACCGGACAGGTGGTCACCTACCAGCTGCGCTCCGGTGACCCGACGGTCGTGACCCATCGCGTCGTCGGGCTGGGCACGACGGCCGGCGGTGAACGGACCCTGCTCACGCAGGGGGACGCGAACGACGTCGCCGACGCGCAGCCAGTACGTGACGTGCAGGTGCGGGGCGTGCTCTGGTACGCCGTGCCGCAGCTCGGCCGCGTCATGGGCGTGGGGTCGCCGCAGCAGCGGCAGGTGATCACGACCGCCGCGGCCGTCGGCCTGCTCGGGTACGCCGGCTGGCTCGTCGCAGGGGAGGCCCGGGAGCGGCGCTCCCGGAGGGGCGAGGGGCCGTCGCCGGGCCTGGAGACCTGGTGGCCGGAGCAGGTGTCGCCGCCCGGCGCGTCACGTGCCGTCGAGCCCTCCGCGGAGCCTTCCTCGGGGGAGCCATTCTCGGGCCGGGAGCCGGTGCGGTGAGCGGAGCGCGCGAGGTCCCGTCCCCGCCTCGACCCCGTCGCCGCGGGTGGGCAGCGACTCCCGCGCGCCGGCTGGCGGCCGTCCTGGCCTCGGGCGCGTTCCTCCTCCCGGTCGCCCCGGCCGCGGCCGGCGTCGTCCCCGTCGCGGGAGGGGGCGCGGGAGGAAACGCGGGAGGGGACCCCGACGGAGGCGTCGCGCTCAGCGTGGACGGCCGCGGGTGGTCGGACGACCTGAAGGTGCCGCTGTTCGAGGCCTCGCCGTGGGTGCCGGGGGAGACGCGGCGCTCGGTGCTGCTGGTGCGCAACGACGGTCGCGGCACGGCCGACGGTCAGGTGGCCGTGGCCCTGGGGGCGGGGACGGGCGACGGGGCCGGGGCGCTCGCCGACGCCCTGCGCGTCCGGGTGCGCCCCGCGGGCGACCCGTGGACCGCCACCGGGCGGCCGGTGCCCGTACGGCTCACGGAGTCCGAGGTGCTCCCGGTGTCGCTCGAGGTGACCCTCGCTGCGTCGGCGGGCGACGACACCCAGGGCGCGACCGTGCCTCTCGACGTCGTGGTGACCCTCGTGGGCGACGCGCCGACGGGCGACCGCCCACGCGACGAGCCGGCGCCGGACGACGACGCGCGTGCCGCCGCCCTCCCCCGCACCGGCGGGTCCCCGGCGCTGCCGCTGCTGGCCGCGGCCGGCGCGGTCCTGCTGGGCGCGCTGCTGCGGTGGGCGGCCGCGGCGAGGGAGGGGCGTCGTGGTGGTTGAACGGTCCGGCCGGCGCCCGGCGGGGATGCGCCGGGTCGCGGTCCTGGCGGTGGTGGCGCTCGTCGGCGTGCTCGCGGGCGGCGGGGTCGCGTGGGCCTGGTGGCAGGGGGAGGCCACGGCGACGGCCCCGACGTCAGCCCTCCGGGCCGGCGCCGTCGACGTCCAGGTCGTCGGGCTCGGCAACGAGCTCGTCGGTCGTGGCGGCAGCGTCACGGCGACCGCGCTGGGGCTCACCGGGGCCGTGCCGGGGTCCGGCGACTCCGAGATCGTCACGGTGCGCAACGGCGGCTCGCGGCCGACGACGGTGACCGCCACGCCGACGCGGACCGGGACCCTGGGCACGTCGTTCACCACCAGCGCGTCGTTCGGCGCCGCCGACACCGGGACGGGGTGCGGCACGGGCAACGGCACCTCCACGACCATCCCCGCGGGAGGGACGGCCGCGCTGTGCGTGACCGTCGCGCTCTCCGCGTCGGCGCCGTCGTCGGTGCAGGGGCAGGCAGGCGGGGTGTCCGTCGCGCTCGCGGCCTCGCTCGGGGGCACGGCGTGGACCGACACAGGCACGGTCGTCAGCGGCGCCGTGAGCGCGGCGACCGTCCCCGCTCCCACCCTCTCGTGCGGCGCGCTCGGTCTGGTGTCCGTCACGTTCAACTGGACGGCGGTCGCCAACGCGACCCGGTACCAGTTCACCTTCGGCCCTGCCGCCACGCCGACCACCGCGCAGGTCCCCGCCGGCACCACCGCCTACCAGGTGACCGGCGTCGCGACGAACGCCACGGCACGGGTGCGCGCCGAGCGGGTCTTCACGGGCAACGTCGTGTGGACGTCCGTGTCGTCGAACACCCGCACCTACAACATCGCCCTCGGCCTGATCGGGACGTGCGCCTGATCGGGACGTGCGCGGGACGTGCGCCTGAGCGGCCGTCGGCCGGGCGGATCCGTGGCCCCTACACTTCCCCGGTGACCACGACGATCGGAGTCCTCGCCCTGCAGGGCGACGTGCGCGAGCACGCCGCGGCGCTCGAGCAGGCGGGGGCGCGCGCGGTGAGCGTGCGGCGCCCGTCCGAGCTGGAGGCCGTCGACGGGCTCGTCCTGCCCGGCGGGGAGTCGACGACGATCGACAAGCTGCTGCGGCTCTTCGAGCTCGCCGACCCGCTGCGGCGGCTGATCGGCGAGGGTCTGCCGGTGTTCGGCTCGTGCGCGGGCATGATCCTGCTCGCCGACCGCATCGAGGGCGGGACCGCCGACCAGCGCACGCTGGGCGGGATGGACGTCGTCGTGCGGCGCAACGCGTTCGGCCGCCAGGTGGACTCGTTCGAGGCGGACCTGCAGGTCGCGGGCGTCTCGGACGCACCGGGCGGCCGCCCGGTGCGCACCGCGTTCATCCGCGCGCCGTGGGTCGAGGAGGCGGGGCCGGACGTCGAGGTGCTCGCCCGCATCCCCGACCGCTGGGCGGACGGCTCCGCGGTGGGGCCCGCCGCCGGTAAGATCGTCGCAGCACGTCAGGGACGGCTGCTCGCCACCGCGTTCCACCCGGAGATCACGGGGGACGCGCGGGTGCACGGGCTGTTCGTCCGGATCGTCCAAGCATCGCGAAGGAGTTAGGGAGCGCATGTCAGGTCACTCCAAGTGGGCCACGACCAAGCACAAGAAGGCGGCGATCGACGCCAAGCGCGGCAAGCTTTTCGCGAAGCTGATCAAGAACATCGAGGTCGCCGCGCGCACGGGTGGCGGCGACCCTGCCGGCAACCCCACGCTGTTCGACGCCATCCAGAAGGCCAAGAAGTCGTCCGTCCCGAACGACAACATCGACCGCGCCCTCAAGCGCGGCTCCGGCGAGGGCGCCGACGCCGTCGACTACCAGACGATCATGTACGAGGGCTACGGCGCGAACGGCATCGCCGTCCTCGTCGAGTGCCTCACGGACAACAAGAACCGCGCCGCCTCCGAGGTGCGCCTCGCGTTCTCCCGCAACGGCGGCAACCTGGCCGACCCGGGCTCCGTGTCGTACCTGTTCTCCCGCAAGGGCCTCGTCGTCGTGCCCAAGGCCGACGGCGTCACCGAGGACGACGTGATGCTCGCCGCCCTCGACGCCGGTGCCGAGGACGTGAGCGACGAGGGCGAGGCCTTCGAGGTGCTCTGCGAGGCCACCGACCTCGTCGCGGTCCGCTCCGCCATCCAGGAGGCGGGCCTCGAGTACGACTCCGCCGACTCCATCTGGCACCCGTCCATGGAGGTCGAGGTCGACGTCGAGGGCGCACGCAAGATCCTGCGGCTCATCGACGCCCTCGAGGACAGCGACGACGTGCAGAACGTCTACGCGAACTTCGACGCCTCCGACGAGGTCATGGCGGCCCTCGACGAGGACTGAGCCCCCCGGGCGGTCCCCGAGCCGCCGAGGTCGTTCCCGATCCCGCGAGGTAGGACCTGCCTCGGCGTATCTCGGACCCCCTCGGCTCGCCGCGTGAGAGGGTGACGACGTGCGCGTGCTGGGGGTGGATCCGGGGCTGACCCGGTGCGGTGTCGGCGTCGTCGACTCGCTGCCGGGGCGGCGGGCGCGGCTCGTCGACGTGGGTGTGGTGGGCAGCGACCCCGCCACGAGCATCGACCTGCGGCTGCTGCACGTCGCCGCCGGGCTGGATGAGTGGCTCGACCGGCACGTGCCCGACGTCGTGGCCGTCGAGCGGGTGTTCGCCCAGCACAACCTGGGCACCGTCATGGGCACGGCCCAGGTGGCCGGCCTGGCGATGGTCGCGGCCGCGCGCCGCGGCATCCCCGTGGCGATGCACACGCCGAGCGAGGTGAAGGCCGCCGTGACGGGCTCCGGCCGCGCGGGCAAGGAGCAGGTGCAGCGCATGATCGCGCGCATCCTCGGGCTCGACGACCTGCCGCGACCCGCCGACGCGGCCGACGCGCTCGCCCTCGCCGTGACGCACCTCTGGCGCCCGGCGGGCGCGCTCCAGGGCGGCGAGCGTCACGAGCTCACCCCCGCGCAGCGCGCCTGGGCCGCGGCCGAGCAGTCGGCCCGCAAGGGCAAGCACCGCGGGGCGCCGTCCCGCACCTCGCGCTGACGGGCGGCCGCTCCCGGTCGATGCTCGTTCCGCTCGTGTCGCGGCGGACGGCGTCGGCGCCCGTTGTTACAGTGACGCCTCGTACGGGTGTTCGACACCAGACCGGCTCGACGGAAGGACCACGGTGATCGCCTCCCTGACCGGCACGGTCACGCACGTGACGCTGGAGCGGGCCGTGCTCGACGTCGGCGGGGTCGGGTACCTCGTGCACGCCACCCCGGGAACCCTGGCCGGCCTCCGGGTGGGGGAGCGGGCGCAGCTGCACACCACGCTCGTCGTCCGCGAGGACTCGATGACCGTGTTCGGCTTCGCCGAGGCGGACGAGCGCGAGGTGTTCGAGACGGCGCAGTCGGTCTCGGGCGTCGGCCCGCGCATCGCGCTCGCCATGCTCGCCGTGCTGACCCCCGACGCCCTGCGGCGCGCCGTCGCGTCCGAGGACCTCGCGGCGCTGCGGCGCATCCCCGGCGTCGGCCCCAAGAGCGCCCAGCGCCTCGTGCTCGAGCTGTCCGGCAAGCTGGGCGCACCGACCTCTGCCGCCACCGGCGCCGCCGTCCCCGACGCGCCGCCGGTCGCGGCGGGGGACCCGGCGCGCGACCAGGTGGTCGAGGCGCTCGTGGGCCTGGGCTGGGCCGCCAAGGTCGCCCAGGACACCGTCGACCGCGTCCTCGCGGACGCCGGTGACGGGGCAGCCGACGGCCCGGTCGACGTCGCCGCCACGCTGCGGGCGGCGCTGCGCTCCCTGGGCGGCCGGCGTGGCTGAGCCGCTGGAGCCGGAGTACGGCGGCGAGCGGCTCGTCACCTCCTCGGCCGACGACGTCGAGCGCGCGGCCGAGGCGGCGCTGCGGCCCAAGAAGCTGGACGAGTTCGTCGGGCAGCGGGTGGTCCGTGACCAGCTCTCCCTGGTGCTCCAGGCGGCGCTCGCGCGGGACGCGTCTCCCGACCACGTGCTGCTGTCGGGGCCTCCCGGGCTCGGCAAGACGACGCTGGCGATGATCATCGCCGCGGAGCTCGGCACGTCGCTGCGGGTCACGAGCGGCCCGGCGATCCAGCACGCGGGCGACCTGGCGGCGGTGCTCTCCTCGCTCGAGGAGGGCGAGGTCCTCTTCATCGACGAGATCCACCGGCTGGCCCGTCCGGCGGAGGAGCTGCTGTACGTCGCGATGGAGGACTTCCGCGTCGACGTCGTGGTCGGCAAGGGGGCGGGGGCGAGCGCGATCCCGCTGGCGCTGCCACCGTTCACCGTCGTCGGCGCGACGACGCGGTCCGGCCTGCTGCCGGCCCCGCTGCGCGACCGTTTCGGGTTCACGGGGCACCTCGACTTCTACGACGCCGCCGAGCTGGAGCGCGTCATCATCCGGTCCGCCGGGCTGCTGGGCGTGGACATCCAGCACGCGGCCGCGCACGAGATCGCCGGCCGCTCGCGCGGCACGCCCCGCATCGCGAACCGGCTGCTGCGCCGCGTGCGCGACTGGGCGCAGGTGCGCGGGGACGGCAGCCTCGACCTGCGGGCGGCCCGGGCCGCGCTGGAGGTCTACGAGGTCGACCCGATCGGCCTGGACCGCCTGGACCGCGCCGTCCTCGACGCCGTCTGCCGCCGGTTCGGCGGCGGGCCCGTGGGCCTGGGCACCCTCGCGATGACCGTGGGGGAGGAGCCGGACACCGTGGAGACGGTCGCGGAGCCCTACCTCGTCCGCGAGGGGCTCCTGGGCCGCACGCCGCGCGGCCGGGTCGCGACGCAGGCCGCGTGGGAGCACCTCGGGCTCGAGCCGCCGCCCGGGGCGTGGGGAGCCCCGCTCGGGGGGACGCTGTTCGACGGGTCCGGCGCCGCCGACGGGGACGCCGGGACGCCCCAGTAGACTGGGAGAGCCCCCTGCCGCCGACGGCCCGGGGGCCGGAACTCGACGGGTGCCGTGCTCGTTGGGGGCCGTGTGCGCAGGATCCTGCGCCGGCGCGCCGACCGGTGCGCCCCGACGCCCGGCAGTCGGTCGACGACCGTCGGGCAGCGACAGACAAGGACGCTCCGTGGAACTCATCATCCTCTTCGTGGTCCTCGCCGGCCTCATGTTCTTCATGAGCCAGCGGACGCGCAAGCAGCAGAAGCAGCAGGCCGAGTTCCGGTCGCAGCTCGCGCCGGGCCAGGAGGTCATGACCGGTTCGGGACTGTTCGGCACGGTCGTGGAGATCGACGAGGCGGCCGACACGGTCACCATCGAGACGGTCCCCGGCGGCGCGCAGACCCGCTGGCTGCGCGCGGCCATCGCCAAGCGCGTCGACACGCCGGTCGAGGAGCCCGTGGACGAGGCCGACGAGACCGAGGTCACAACCGACTCCTCCGCGACCGGTACGATCACCTCCGGCGACGGTCACATCGACGTCCCCGACGACCTGTCGAGCCTGGACACCGCGCAGCGGGAGTACCGGGAGCAGCAGCGTCGCGACGAGGGCGAGACCGGCACCACGAAGTGACAGCACCAGCGACATGGGACGGCGGGCGCTCGCGCCCGTCGGCCTGACGACGCGCCGGTCGGGGTGATCCCGGCCGGCGCCATCACGCGTCGGCCCCGCGGCGGCGCGCAGACGGGAAGAGACAGAAGTTGGCGAACTCACGCACGAAGCGGTCGCGTCCGGTACGCACCCTCGTGGTCTTCACGATCCTGACGATCGTCCTGCCGTTCCTCGCCCTCGGCGCCGGCGTCTTCTGGGACGCCAAGTCCGACGCCAACCCGGACGGCGCGAGCTGGGCCCCGGGGCTGGCGCTCGACCTGCAGGGCGGCACGCAGCTGATCCTGAAGGCGGACACCACCGACGGGTCGCAGGTCACGTCGGAGACGATCGACGAGTCGATCAACGTCATCCGCCAGCGCATCGACTCCTCGGGCGTCTCCGAGGCGGAGATCACCGCCCAGGGGCAGAACAACATCGTCGTGGGCATCCCCGGCGAAGTGTCGCAGGAGACCATCGACCTCATCTCGCAGCCGGCGCAGATGCGCTTCCGCCCCGTCCTTACGTACGCCGCGGGCACGCCGACCCCCGAGCCGTCGGCCTCCCCGAGCGCCGACTCCGGTGACGCGGCCGACGACGCCACCGACGAGAGCGCCACCGACGAGAGCGCGACGGACGAGGACGCTTCCGGGGACAGCCCGAGCGGCAAGGGCGCCGGCGCCCCGCTGTCCGTCCCGGCGGACGTCGACCCGTCGGCCACGCCGACCGCCACCGCGACCTCCGGCGACGACGCCGACCCGTCCCCGACGGCGACCGACGGGACCGACGCGGGCGAGGATGCCGCCGCGGCGTCCGACCCGAGCGACCTGGCGCAGATCACGCCGGAGATCCAGAAGCAGTTCGAGGAGCTCGACTGCACCGACCCCGCGAACCTCAAGGGTGGCGGCGGGGACGACCCGGACAAGCCGCTGGTGACCTGCGGCGAGCAGGACGGGATGAAGTACATCCTCGGCCCGATGGAGGTCGACGGCGTGCACATCGCGTCGGCGAGCTCCGGCCTGGTCCCGGGCGCGAACGGCACCACCACCAACGAGTGGGGCGTCTTCCTCAATTTCGACTCCGTGGGGACCGACGAGTTCCGCGAGACCACGACCCGCCTGCAGGGCCTCGAGGCGCCGCGCAACCAGTTCGCCATCGTCCTCGACGGGCTCGTCGTCTCGGCGCCGTCCCTGTCCCCGGGCACGATCATCTCGAACGGCCAGGCGACCATCTCCGGCTCGTTCACCCGGGACACCGCCGCGACGCTCGCCAACCAGCTGAGCTTCGGCGCGCTGCCCGTGCAGTACACGGTCGAGAGCCAGGAGGTCATCTCCGCGACGCTCGGCTCCGAGCAGCTGCGTAACGGTCTGATCGCCGGCCTCATCGGTCTCGCGCTGGTCGTCGTGTACTCGCTGCTGCAGTACCGCACGCTCGGCCTGCTGACGGTCGCGTCGCTGGTGGTCGCCGGCGTCATCACGTACGTGTCGATCGCCCTGCTCTCCTGGGGGATGGGCTACCGGCTGTCGCTCGCGGGCGTCGCCGGCCTCATCGTCGCCATCGGCTTCACGGCGGACTCGTTCATCGTGTACTTCGAACGCATCCGTGACGAGCTGCGCGACGGGCGCACGCTGGCCTACGCCGTCGAGCGCGGCTGGGCCCGTGCCCGGCGTACGGTCCTCGCCGCCAAGGCCGTCAACCTGATCTCCGCGATCATCCTGTACTTCCTCGCCGTCGGCGGCGTCCAGGGCTTCGCGTTCACCCTGGGTCTGACGACCATCATCGACGTCGCGGTCGTCTTCTGGTTCACGCACCCGATGATGGAGGTCATCACCAAGGTCCCGTTCTTCCGGGACGGCCACCTCTGGTCCGGCCTGTCGCCCGAGCGGCTGCGCGCGGGCTCCGGCCCGCGGTACGCGGGCGCCGGGCGCGTGCGGATGCCGCAGCCCGCCGTGGCGGGCGCCGCGGCCGCCGCCGAGGTCCCGGACGACGCCGGGGCGTCGAGCGAGCGCGTGACGCCGGAGCCCGTGCACAGCGGCGCGCGTCAGGCGCCCGCGGCCCCCGTGACGGACGCCTCCGGGCGCCGGCTGACGATCGCCGAGCGCCGCGCGGCGGAGCGTCGGGCGGCCGCCGAGGAGGCGGACCCGGGGCCCGGCGCAGGACCGGACGACGGATCGCCCTCGGCGACCGGTGAGAACCCCTCTGGCACGAACGAGGAGAGCCGCTGATGGCCGGCATGAACTTCGCCCAGTGGGGCAACGACCTGTACACGGGCCGTCGGTCCTACCCGATCGTGCAGCGCCGCCGGCGCTGGTTCACGGTGGCGGGCGTCCTCGCGGTCGCGTCGATCGCCGTGATCCTCATCAAGGGCCTCACGCTCGGCATCGACTTCCGCGGCGGCACGGAGTTCACGGTCAACGACGTGACCTCCACCGAGCAGCAGGTGGCGATCGACACCGTGCACGAGGTGCTCCCGAACGAGGAGCCCCGCGTCGCGATCGTCGGCGGCTCGGCGGTGCGTGTCCAGACCGAGGAGGTCACGCCGGAGCAGGAGGCCGCCCTGGTCACGGGGCTCGCCACCGCCTACGGCGTCGACGAGTCCGCCGTGACGACGTCCTTCGTCGGCCCCACCTGGGGCGCCGGCGTCTCGATGCGCGCGCTGTGGGGCACCGTGGTGTTCGTCGTCGCCGCCGCGCTCTTCATGGCCGTGTACTTCCGTGCCTGGCGGATGTCCGTGGCGGCGATCGTCGCGATGCTCGCGGACCTGCTCATCTCCGCCGGCGTCTACGCGGCGATCGGCTGGGAGGTCACGCCGTCGACCATCATCGGCTTCCTGACGATCCTCGGCTTCTCGCTGTACGACAAGATGGTCGTGTTCGACAAGGTCCGCGAGAACACGGCGGACGTGCTCACGCAGACCCGCAGCACGTACGCCGAGCGGGCCAACCTCGCCGTGAACCAGACGCTGGTGCGGTCGATCAACACCTCCGTCGTGGCGCTCCTGCCGGTGGCGAGCATCCTGTTCGTCGGTGCGTTCCTGCTGGGCGCGGGCACCCTGCGCGACCTGTCGCTGTCGCTGTTCGTGGGCATCGCCGTCGGTGCGGCGTCGTCGCTCTTCCTCGCGACGCCGCTCGACGTCTCCCTGCGTGAGCGCGAGCCGAAGATCGCCGCGCACACGAAGGGCGTCCTCGAGGAGCGTGCCGGCCTGGTCGCCGAGGGCGGCCACGACGCCGAGGTCGCGGCGTACACGACCGGGTCCGCGCAGCTGATCCCGGGCCAGCACCAGGGCAACCGTGCCCAGCCGCGCCGCAAGCGCGGCCACTGAGCCGGGGGCGAGCATGGTCGACGAGACGACCGGCCCGACCGGCGGCGCCGTGGACGACATCGTCGTCGACGGGCTGGGAGGGCTCGGCCCCGAGCGGGCCGCCGAGGTCCGGGCGCTGATCCGCGACGTCCCGGACTACCCGCACCCGCCCGTCGTGTTCCGCGACATCACCCCGTTGCTCGCGGACGGCCCGGCGCTGGCGGACGTCGTGGAGGCGTTCGCCCGCCTCGTGGACGCGGACGGCGGCGTGGACGTCGTCGCGGGCATGGAGGCACGGGGCTTCCTCCTGGGCGCGCCGCTCGCCACCCGCCTCGGGGTCGGGTTCCTGCCGCTGCGCAAGGCGGGCAAGCTGCCGCCGCCGGTGGAGCGGGTGGACTACGACCTCGAGTACGGCTCGGCCGCGATCGAGCTGCGCACGGGAACACTCGAGGCGGGTGCGCGTGTTCTGCTGGTCGACGACGTGCTCGCCACCGGCGGCACGGCATACGCGGCGGCCGAGCTCGTGGAGCGGTCGGGCGGTCAGGTGGTCGCGCTGGCGTTCCTGCTCGAGCTCTCCGGCCTGGGCGGACGCGACAGGCTGACCGGGCGGACGGTCGAGGCTCTGCTGCGCGTGGAGTCGTAGACTTGCCGTCCCGGCCGACGGCGACCCCGCGGTGGTTGCGGAAGGAGGCGCAGATGAGCGACGAGACGAAGGTCGCGCGCGCCGCCGCCGCGCCCCAGGGATCGACCGGGCAGGGCTCGGCATCGGGCCGTGGCGCGGGCTCCGGGCGCAGCGTGCGCAACCGGCTCGTGCGGCTCGGCGTGCGTGGCGCGCCTCCTACGACCCCCGCGCTGGAGCCCGTCCTGCAGGCCGTGCGCACCAACCACCCGAAGTCCGACCTCTCGGTGCTCGAGCGTGCCTACGCGACGGCCGAGCGATGTCACCGGGGCCAGGAGCGCAAGTCCGGCGACCCGTACATCACGCACCCGGTCGCCGTGGCGACGATCCTCGCCGAGCTCGGCTTCGACGGCGCGACCCTGGCGGCCGCGCTGCTGCACGACACGGTCGAGGACACGGACTACGGGCTCGACGAGCTGACCCGCGAGTACGGCGAGGAGATCGCCATGCTCGTCGACGGCGTCACCAAGCTGGACAAGGTGAAGTACGGCGACGCCGCGCAGGCGGAGACCGTGCGCAAGATGGTCGTCGCGATGGCCAAGGACATCCGCGTGCTGGTCATCAAGCTCGCGGACCGGCTCCACAACGCCCGCACCTGGAAGTACGTCTCCGGCACGTCGGCGCAGCGCAAGGCGCGCGAGACGCTCGAGATCTACGCCCCGCTGGCCCACCGGCTCGGCATGAACACGATCAAGTGGGAGCTGGAGGACCTGTCCTTCCAGACCCTGTACCCCAAGGTGTACGACGAGATCGTGCACCTGGTGGCGGAGCGCGCGCCCGCTCGCGAGGAGTACCTGTCGGTGGTGCGCGAGCAGATCTCCGCCGACCTGCGCAGCGCCAAGATCAAGGCGACGGTCACCGGCCGGCCCAAGCACTACTACTCGATCTACCAGAAGATGATCGTGCGCGGGCACGACTTCGCGGAGATCTACGACCTGGTCGGCACGCGGGTCCTCGTGGACACGGTGCGGGACTGCTACGCGGTGCTCGGCGCGCTCCACGCGCGCTGGAACCCGGTCCCGGGCCGGTTCAAGGACTACATCGCGATGCCGAAGTTCAACATGTACCAGTCGCTGCACACGACGGTCGTGGGACCGGGCGGCAAGCCGGTCGAGATCCAGATCCGCACGCACGACATGCACCGCCGGGCGGAGTACGGCGTCGCCGCGCACTGGAAGTACAAGCAGATGGCGCCGGCGGGCAAGGCGGCGTCGGACGACCCGCGTGCCAACGACATGGCGTGGCTGCGCCAGCTCGTGGACTGGCAGCGCGAGACCGCCGACCCGAGCGAGTTCCTCGACTCGCTGCGCTACGAGATCGGCGGCGCGGAGGTGTACGTCTTCACGCCCAAGGGCGAGGTGATGGCGCTGCCCGCCGGAGCGACGCCGGTCGACTTCGCGTACTCGGTGCACACCGAGGTGGGGCACCGCACCATGGGCGCCCGCGTCAACGGGCGGCTCGTCCCGCTGGACTCGACGCTGCAGAACGGCGACACGGTCGACATCCTCACCTCCAAGGCGGAGTCCGCCGGCCCGTCCCGCGACTGGCTCGCCTTCGTGAAGTCGGCGCGCGCCCGCAACAAGATCCGCCAGTGGTTCACCAAGGAGCGGCGCGAGGAGGCGATCGAGCAGGGCAAGGACGCCATCACCAAGGCGATGCGCAAGCAGAACCTGCCGATCCAGCGCCTGCTCAGCCACGAGGCGCTCGTCGGGCTGGCGAACGACATGCGCTATGCCGACGTCTCCGCGCTGTACGCGGCGGTGGGCGAGGGGCACGCGTCGGCGCCGCACGTCGTCGACCTGCTGGTGAAGTCGTTGGGCGGGGAGGAGGGCACGGAGGAGGACGCCGCGGAGGCCGCGGCCCCCGGTCGCCCGTCGCGCCGGGGCCGCACCGGCGACCCGGGCGTCGTCGTCAAGGGCGTGGACGACATCTGGGTGAAGCTCGCCAAGTGCTGCACCCCGGTGCCCGGCGACTCCATCGTCGGCTTCGTGACCCGCGGCGCGGGCGTCAGCGTCCACCGGGCGGACTGCGCCAACGCCGAGCAGCTGGCCAAGGCCCAGCCCGAGCGCATGGTGGACGTGTCCTGGACCACGGGTGCCAACACGATGTTCCTGGTGCAGATCCAGGTCGAGGCGCTCGACCGGTCGCGGCTGCTCTCCGACGTCACGAAGGTGCTGTCGGACTACCACGTCAACATCCTGTCGGCATCGGTCTCGACGTCGTCGGACCGGATCGCGCTGTCGAAGTTCGTCTTCGAGATGGCGGAGCCCGGACACCTGCAGCAGGTGCTCACCGCGGTCCGCAAGGTGGACGGCGTCTTCGACGTCTACCGCATCACCGGGACGAAGGCCGCCGACGTCCACCAGGAGTCGGCGGGGGTCTGAGCGCATCGAGCCCGGCCTCGACCGGTCGGCGGCGGCCCGCTGCCTGCGCCCGTGCCACGACGTCGCGACGACCGTCCGGGAGGACCTCCGCATGCCGAGCCTGAGCTCGCCCCGCACCCGCCGCTTCGTCACCCGGTTCAACGCCGGCGTGCTCGCCTGGCGCGGCTCGCCCCGCTGGGGCGGACCGCTGCGCCGTGCCCTCACGATCGTCCGGTACACCGGGCGCCGGTCGGGGCGCCACGTCACGATCCCCGTCGGGTTCCGCCGGCGGGGGGACGAGGTCGTCATCGGCGTGGGCGTGCCGGACGCCAAGAGCTGGTGGCGCAACTTCCTGGGCGAGGGCGCCCCGCTGACGGTCGAGCTCGACGGCGCCGAGCGCCGGGGGCACGCCGTCGCGCACCGGGACGACGCCGGGAGGGTGACCGTCCGGGTGCGGCTCGAGGGCGCGCGCCCCCGGCGAGCGGAGGTGCCCGGCCCCCTCCCGGAGTAGGTTCGCCAGCATGACGCTGCCGCTCGAACCGCCGGTGCTGCCCATGCTCGCGAAGTCGGTGCCGGACGTGCCGGACCAGCCCGACGGCGAGGCGGTGTGGGTGTACGAGCCGAAGTGGGACGGGTTCCGCGCCCTGGTGTTCCGCGACGGCGACGACGTGCGGATCGACTCGCGCAACGGGCGGCCGATGCAGCGCTACTTCCCGGACGTGGTGGACGCGGCGCTCGACGCGCTGCCGGAGCGCTGCGTCGTCGACGGCGAGATCGTGGTCGCCCGCCCCGGGGACGGCGCGGCTCGGGCGGCGCACCTCGACTTCGACGCGCTCGGGCAGCGGATCCACCCCGCGGACTCCCGGGTGCGGCTCCTCGCGTCCGAGACCCCGGCCAGTCTCGTCGTCTTCGACGTCCTGGCCCTCGGCGAGGACGACCTGTCCGGGCGGCCCCTGCGGGACCGGCTCGCGGCGCTCGACGGCCTCGGCCTCGACGGGCCGCAGGTGCACGCCACGCCCCGCACGCAGGACGCCGCCGTCGCGCGCGACTGGTTCCAGGCGTTCGAGGGCGCGGGCCTCGACGGCGTCGTCGCCAAGCGTCTCGACGACGCGTACCAGCCGAACAAGCGCGTGCTGCTGAAGATCAAGCACGCGCGGACGGCCGACGTCGTGCTGGCGGGCTATCGGCTGCACAAGACGTCGACGCCCGAGAAGCCGCTCATCGGCTCGCTGCTCCTCGGCCTGTACGCGGAGGCCGACGATCCGGACAGCCTGCAGTTCGTGGGCGTCTCGGCGTCGTTCCCCGCAGCGCGGCGGGCGACCCTGCACGCGGAGCTCGCGCCCCTCGTCGTGGAACCGGGCACCGAGGACGCCGCCGCGCACCCGTGGGCCGACTGGCAGGACCCGGCGGTCGCCGACGGCAGCGCCGGGGAGCGGCGCCCGGGTGCGCAGTCGCGCTGGAGCGCGGGCAAGGACCTGTCGTTCACGCCGCTGTGCGTCGAGCGGGTGCTGGAGGTGGGGTACGACCACATGGAGGGCTCGCGCTTCCGGCACACCGCGCAGTTCAAGCGCTGGCGGCCCGACCGTGAGCCGGCGTCGTGCACGTACGCCCAGCTCGAGGAGCCGGTCGGCTACGACCTGGCCGGCCTCCTGCCCGGGGCGCCGGGCACCGCCTGAGCCCGGACGTGCGGCGGACCACCGATGAGTCGAGGACTCCTGGGAGGTCTGGGGGGCATGGGAACCCTCAGGTACGGACTGATGAGCTGTTCGCTCGACGGCTACGTGGCCGACGCGTCGGGCGACTTCGACTGGGGCGCGCCGGACGACGCCGTGCACGCCTTCATCAACGACCAGGTCCGGGACGTGCGGACCTTCGTCGTGGGGAGGCGCATGTTCGAGACGATGCGCGTGTGGGACACGTGGGAGCGCGGGCTGAGCGACGCCGCGGACGAGTTCGCCGAGATCTGGACCGGGATCGACAAGATCGTCTGCTCGGACTCCCTCGTCGCCGCCCGGGAACCCCTCGACGCGCCGCGCACCACGCTCGAGCCACGGCTCACCCCCGGGCGGCTGGCCGAGATCGCGGCCGGGACCGACGGCGTCGTGGAGGTCTCCGGCCCGACGACCGCCGCGGGGGCGCTCCTGGCCGGGGTGGTCGACGAGATGACCGTGCGCGTGGTGCCGCACGTCGCGGGCGGCGGCCTGCGCCACCTGCCCGACGGCATGCAGGTCGATCTCGCCCGCGCCGAGTGCGTCCCGCTCCGCGACGGGTCGGTCTTCCTGCGCTACACCCGTCCCTGACGGAGGAGGGGCCGGTCAGCTGCGCTTGCGGTCGGTGTCCCGGCTGGGCTGCACGCGCTTCGGCTCGCCCGGCATCTTCGGGTACTCCGGCGGGTAGGGCAGGTCGCCGAGACCGTGCTCCTCCTCGTCGCGCCGCGCGAGCTCCAGCGCCGCGTCGAGGGAGCAGTCGAGTGCCGGGTCGCGGTCGGCGCGCAACGCGGCGAACAGGTCGCCGCGCTCGGCGAACCGGGCGGGCGCGGTCGTGACGTCGAAGTCGTCGGGGTGCACCTCGCCGACCTCGTCCCACTCCAGCGGGGTGGAGACGGTGGCGCGCTTGTTCGCCCGGACGGAGTACGCGGACGCGATGGTGCGGTCGCGCGCCATCTGGTTGTAGTCGACGAAGATCTTCTCGCCCCGCTCCTCCTTCCACCACTTCGTGGTGACCTGGTCGGGCAGGCGTCGCTCCAGCTCGCGGCCGATCGCGATCGTGGCGCGGCGGGCCTGCTGGAACGACCATCGCGGCGCGAGCGGCACGAAGACGTGCAGGCCGCGCCCGCCCGACGTCTTCGGGTAGCCGGTGAGCCCGAGCTCCGTGAGCAGCTCGCGCAGGTGCGGCGCGACGGCCGCGGCGTCGTCGAAGGAGGTGCCGGGCTGCGGGTCGAGGTCGATGCGCAGCTGGTCGACCGCCTCGACGTCGTCGCGGCGCACCGGCCACGGGTGGAAGGTCAGGGTGCCGAGGTTCGCGGCCCAGGCGACGACGGCGAGCTCGGTCGGCGCGACCTCGTCGGCGGTGCGCCCGCTGGGGAAGGCGATGGTCGCGGTCTCGACCCAGTCGGGCGCACCCTTCGGGAGGCGCTTCTGGTAGAACGCGTCGCCGCGGTTGTCGGCGCGCGTCGCCATCACCGCCTCCGGCCACCAGCCCTTCGGCCAGCGCTCGAGCGTCGTGGGCCGGTGCAGGAGCGCGCCGAGGATCCCGTCACCCACCGACAGGAAGTACTCGACGATCTCCCGCTTCGTGAGGCCCGGGCGGTCGGGCAGCTCGGGGAAGACGACACGGTCGGGGCTGGAGACGCGCACGGCGCGGCCAGCGGCGTCGAGCTCGACGGCGGGTGCGGCGGAGGCCATGCGGCTCAACCTAGGGCAGGGCGGCGGGCGCCGCACGGAGGGCGCCGGCCCGGGCCAGCACGCGGCGGGCACGCGGCCGCCCGACGACGCGGGCCCGGCGCTCCAGCAGCGCGGCCGCGTCCGCGAGGGCGAGGCCGCAGGCGTCCGCGACGGTCCGGGCGAGCCGTGCCGCGTCCTCCTCGACCGGGACGTGCACGGCCACGTCGACGACGGTCCGCAGCGGCGCGGTCACGCGGGCCCCGGACAGCTCGACGACGTCGCCGCGCAGCAGCGGTGCCTGCCACACGAGGCCGGCACCCCAGAGCTCGGGCCGGTGCCCGCCGGCCGCGTAGGCGACGTCGAGATGTTCGGTGGCACGCGGGCCCGCCGCCCGGCCGGCATGCACCCACGCCGCCGTGCGCCCGGCGGCCACGGCTCCCGCCGGCAGCGACCTGGCCAGCAGCGCGGCCCGCAGCGGGGGAGTCACGGGCGTGCCGGCGACGACCGCCGCGTCGTCCCGCACCGTCTCGAGGGCGCCGTCGCGCACGAGGACGTCCCACGCCGCCCGGCCGCCGACGTCCGCCGGTCGCACGAGGAGCCCGCGCGACCGGCGCGGGGGCGCGAGCAGGTCGCCGAGGCGTGGCGGCGGGGAGGAGGGCCCGTGGCGTGCGCCAGGGGGAGGAGCGGGTGGCGCGGGGGGTACGGCGAGGAAGACGAAGGGGCTCACGACGCGGAAACTATCCGGTCGTGAGCCCCTTCGGGTCAGCGCCTGTGGATCGTCGCGGACGCGCGACGACCCCGTCGGCGGCCCGCACGGTCAGCCGCGGGTGTCCTCCGCGGCGCGGACCACCTGCTCGAGCCAGGCGCGCCGCGCGGCGAGCGCCGTCTCGGCCGCCTCGACGCGCCGCGCGTCACCCGACTCGCGCGCCTCGGCGAGGTCACGCTCGAGACCCTCGATGGCCGCCTCCAGCTGTGCCGCGGCGCCCTCGGCCCGCGCGCGGGTCTCGGGGTTGGTGCGGTCCCAGCGGGCCTGCTCGGCGCCTCGGACCGCGGTCTCGACGGCGCGCATGCGCCCCTCGACACGCTGGATGTCGGCGCGCGGCACCTTGCCGGCCTCCTCCCAGCGGTCCTGGAGGTCGCGCAGCTTCTCCTTCGCGGCCGCGAGGTCCTTGACGGGCAGAAGAGCCTCGGCCTCGGCGAGGAGCGCCTCCTTGACCTCGAGGTTCTGCCCGTACTCGGCGTCGATCGCCGCGTTCTCGGCGTCCCGGGCGCCGAAGAACGCGTCCTGCGCCGCCCGGAACCGGGACCAGAGCGCGTCGTCGTCCTTGCGGCTGGCGCGCCCCGCGGCCTTCCACTGCGTCATGAGGTCGCGGTAGGCGGCAGCGGTGGCCCCCCAGTCGGTGCTGGTCTGGAGGGACTCCGCCTCGGCGACCAGCTTCTCCTTGGCCGACTTGGCGGCGGAGTTGCGCTGCTCGAGGTCGGCGAAGAAGTGGCGCCGCTCGCGGTCGAACGCGGTGCGTGCGTGGCTGAACCGCTTCCAGAGCGCCTCCTCGGAGGGGCGGTCGATGCGCGGCCCGGTGCGCTGCGACTCCTTCCACCGGTCCAGGAGGGCACGCAGCTCCTCGCCGGCCGGGCGCCACTGCATCTTGCTGGGGTCGGTGGCGGCGATCTTCTCCGCGGCCTCGACGATGGTGGTCCGGGCGGCGACGGCCTCGGCCTTGGCGGCCGCGCGCTCCTGCTCGAGGGCGGCACGACGCTCCGCCGCTCGTGCCCTGAGGCCCTCGACGCGGGTCCGCAGGGCGTCCAGGTCGCCGACGGCGGCCGGCTCGCCGGTCTCCTCCGCGAGCTTCGCGAGGGTCTGGTCGATCTCGCGGACGGACAGGTCCGCGCTGTCGAGACGGGTCTCGAACAGCGCGACCTTGGCGTCGAGGTCGAGGTAGCGGCGCACGTAGAGGCTCATCGCCTCCGAGGCGTCCACGCCCGGGAACTGGCCCACCTGGCGCTCGCCGGCGGCCTCCCGCACGAACACCGTGCCGTCCTCGTCCACGCGACCGAACGCCTCTGCGGCGGCCGCCGCGGCGGCGTCGAGGGCCGGCGGCACGACAGGGGCCACGGGGGTGGTGGGCTCGGCGGGCGGCACGTCCGCCGGCGTGGGCGCGGCGGGGCGGCGCAGCGCCGACGGCTTGGGCGCGCCCGGGCGGGGCGGCTTCGGCACGCCGGACGGCTTCGCCGGGGCCGGGGCAGGAGCAGGCGCAGGGGCCGGGGTCGGCTCGGCCGGAGCCGCGTCGACGGACTCGGGCCCGGCAACCGTCTCGGCGGTGTCGGCCGTCCCGGCGGCCGGGCTCTGCGGCTCGGCCGCCGGCGCGGTCTCGGGCTCCGGGGTCGTCTCCGTGGGTCCGGCCTCGGGGGTCGTCTCCGTGGGTTCGGCCGGCGGAGCCGTCTCTGCGGTCTCGCCCGCGGCGGGCTGCGGGTCCGCCGCGGGGGCGGGCGGGGTCGCCTCGTCCGGGGTCGTCTGCGATGGAGTCTCGGCCGTCTCCTCGGTGCCGGCCGGGGTCTCCTCGGGGCCGGTCGAGCCGGGGGTGCTCTCGCTCACTGGGTCTCCACTCCTTCGATGATGACGGGGCTCGTGGGGGAGCCGTCGCCGGCCCCTCCCTCGACGCCCGCGTCAGCGACTGCCTGGACGGCGTCCAGGCCGGACGTGACGGTGCCGAGCACCGTGTACCCGCCCGCGGTGTCGGACGGGATGGTCGAATCCTGGTACACGACGAAGAACTGCGAGCCGATCGACTCGCCGTCGTCACCGCGGCGGGCCATCGCGATGGTCCCGGCGGGGTAGACGTCGTCCTCCGGGGCGTTCTCGATCGGGCCGTACGAGTAGCCGGGATCACCGGTCCCGGTCCCCGTGGGGTCGCCGCACTGCAGCACGTAGATGCCGGAGGTGGTGAGGCGGTGGCAGGCCGTGCCGTCGAAGTACCCCTGCTTCGCGAGCGACACGAAGCTTGCGACGGCCTGCGGGGCGGCAGCCCCGTCGAGCTCGACCACGACCTGCGAGTCGCCCGCCCCCGTGCACAGGTCGAGCGTCGCGGTCCACGTGCTGCCCTCGGCGGCCGAGGGGTCGGGCCGGTCGCCGCCGGAGCGTGCGCCGTACTCCGCGGGCGGGCAGTCTCCGGCGGCCTGCGGCGTCGAGGAGGCCGCAGGGCCCGCGACGCCGCCGAGGTTCGCGACGACGAACCCGCCGCCCACCAGCGCGAGGATCGCCACGATCGCCACGATCGCGAACGTCCGCTGCCGCCGGGCGCGCGCCTGCGCCTGCCGCTGCTCCCACTTCTCCTGCCGCTTGCGGGCGTACTCCCGCTCGCGCTTGGTGGCCGCCAACTCGCGGACCTCCTCGACTCGTCCCCGTCGCCGCACGGGAAGTTCCGCGCGCGGGGGACAGTCTAGGGCGCGGGACGCAGGTCACATCCGCAGGGCGGTCGTGGCCGTGGCCCATGACGTGGCCCCGACGCCGGCCGCCGGCCGCTAGCGTGGCGCCGTGCAGATCCTCGTCGTCGTCGCCCCCGTCTTCGCCACCAACTGCTGCGTCGTGGTCGCCGGCGCCGACGGCCGGGACGCCGACTGCGTGGTCGTCGACGCCGGGGCGGGCGTGGCGCCCGAGGTCGAGCGCCTGGTCGCCGAGTGTGGCCTGGTCCCGCGCGCCGTCGTCGCGACCCACGGGCACGTGGACCACACCTGGGACGCGGCGGCGCTCTGCGAGAGGTACGACGTGCCCCTGCGCATCCACCCCGCCGACGCCTACCGGCTGGCCGACCCGTTCGGCACGCTGGGCCTCGCCGCGGTGCGCGACGGCGGCGACCCGGGGGTGAGCGGCGCCCTCGCGCAGGCGCTCGCGGCCACGGGTCGGCGGGCCGAGGACTACCGTGCGCCCGTCGCCGTCGAGCCGCTCGACGTCGGCCCGGGCGGCGAGGGCGAGCTCGTCGCGGGCGCGGTGCGGCTGCGGACGCTGCACGCGCCGGGGCACACCGAGGGCTCGACGCTCCTCGTCGCCGAGGAGGCCGGCGTGGTCCTCGCGGGGGACGTCCTGTTCGCGGGCGGGGTGGGCCGCACCGACCTGCCGGGCGGCGACGCCGCGACGATGGCGCGCACGCTGCGCGACGTCGTGGGTCGGCTCGACCCGGGCCTCGGCGTCGTGCCCGGGCACGGCCCGACCACCACCGTCGACCGGGAGCTGGCGACCAACCCCTACCTTCGCTGACCCCGTGCTGGTCCCGTGCTGGTCCCGTGCGGGTCCCGTGCCGGCCCCGTACCGCCCGTGCTGGGACAGGGTCCCGCGACGGCTCCGGCGTCTGGGAAGATGAGGCCCATGGCACGCCCCACCCCGCTCTCCGGCTTCCCCGAATGGCTCCCCGACGGCCGCGTCGTCGAGCAGCACGTCCTCGACACGCTGCGGCGCACGTTCGAGCTGCACGGGTTCGCCGGCATCGAGACGCGGGCGGTGGAGCCGCTCGACCAGCTGCTGCGCAAGGGCGAGACCTCCAAGGAGGTGTACGTGCTGCGCAGGCTGCAGGAGGAGGGCGACGCCCCGGGCGACCGCGCGGAGAAGCAGCTCGGCCTGCACTTCGACCTCACCGTCCCGTTCGCGCGCTACGTGCTCGAGAACGCCGGCCGGCTCGCCTTCCCGTTCAAGCGCTACCAGATCCAGAAGGTGTGGCGGGGCGAGCGTCCCCAGGACGGCCGCTTCCGTGAGTTCGTCCAGGCCGACATCGACGTCGTCGGCGCGGGCGAGCTGCCCTATCACTACGAGGTCGAGCTCCCGCTGGTGATGGCCGCGGCGCTCGGCGCCCTGCGCGACGTTGGGGTGCCCGAGGTCCGCATCCTCGTGAACAACCGCAAGGTGGCCGAGGGGTTCTACCGCGGGCTGGGCCTCGACGACGTCGTGGGCGTGCTGCGCCAGGTCGACAAGCTCGACAAGATCGGTGCCGACGCCGTCGCGGAGCTGCTGCAGGCGGAGCAGGACGCCACGCCCGAGCAGGCCAAGGCATGCCTCGAGCTCGCCGCGATCTCGGGCACGGACACGACCGTGGTGGACCGGGTCCGGGCGCTGGCCGCGTCGTACGACGCGGTCACGGAGCTGCTCGAGACGGGCCTGGGGGAGCTCGCCGCGCTGATCGAGGCGGCCGCGCGCCGCGCGCCCGGCGTCGTCGTCGCCGACCTGAAGATCGCACGCGGCCTCGACTACTACACCGGGTCCGTCTACGAGACCGTGCTGGTGGGGCACGAGCAGCTCGGCTCGATCTGCTCGGGCGGGCGCTACGACACCCTCGCCTCCGACGGCAAGAACACCTACCCGGGCGTCGGCCTGTCGATCGGTGTCTCCCGCCTGGTCTCCCGGCTCCTGTCCGCGGGGCTGGTCGCCGCGACGCGCGGCGTGCCCGCGGCCGTGCTGGTCGCGGTCACGGACGAGGCGCACCGCGACCGGTCCGACGCCGTCGCCGCGGCCCTGCGCGCACGCGGCGTCCCGGCGGACGTCGCGCCGACGGCGGCGAAGTTCGGCAAGCAGATCAAGGTCGCCGACCGGCGCGGCATCCCGTTCGTGTGGTTCCCGGCGCAGCCCGGCGAGGACGGCAGGGAGCCCGATGCGCTGGCCGGCGACGTCAAGGACATCCGCTCGGGCGAGCAGGTCCACGCCGACGCCGCGTCGTGGGAGCCGCCCGCGGAGGACCTGTTCCCGCGGGTCGTCCCGGGCGCGGCAGGGTGAGGCTCAGGCCTCGATGAGCGCGACGACGTTGCGCGCCGGGTCCCGGAACCAGCCGATGGTCGGGCCCTGGCGCGGGTCGGCGCTGCGCACGACGCCGTCGGCGTCCTGCGCGAACCCCGGGTAGCGCACCAGGTCGACGCCGGCGGCGTGCAGGTCCGCCGCCGCGGCGACGACGTCGGGCACGACGAGGTTGAGCACGGTGTGGCTCGCCGGCTCGTGGGCCTCGCCCTTCGGGTACACGAAGACCGCCGTGCCGCCGGTGACGTCCAGCTCGAGCCCCATGGACGTACGCGTCACGCGCAGCCCCACGACGTCCCGGTAGAACGACTCGACGGCGTCGAGGTCGTCGACGGAGAAGCTGCTGAAGCCGCGCTGCACGGTGATCACGGGTACTCCTCGGGTCGGGAAGCGGCCGGCGGCGACCGGCCTGAGGGGTGGACCCCGCGCCCGGGCGGAACTGATCGGGGGACCTCCCGCGGGGGTTGTCCCCCGAACACCCTGAGGCGCCCCTGAGATTCACCCTGATCTCGCTGCTGACCTGGCCGGACGGCGCCCGGGGAACGGTACGGTGACCGCCGTGAGCATCTACGTGGTCCTGTCCCGCAGCAGCACCGTCCTGTCGCGGACGATCCGCCTCGCGACGCGGGACGAGTACACGCACGCGGCGCTGGCGCTCGACGCCGACCTCGAGCTCATGTTCAGCTTTGGGCGCCGCCGCGCGTCCAACCCGTTCGTCGGCTGCTTCAAGCGCGAGCGGCTCGACGACGACCTGTACCGGGGGATGGACCGGCTGCCGGGCGTCGTCCTCGAGGTCCCCGTGACACCCCGCCAGCGGGACGCCGTGGGCGCGCGCGTCGCGGAGTTCCTCCTCGACAGCCACACGTACGCGTACAACGCCCCGGGCCTCGTGACCGGGCTGCTCGGCCGGGGGTCCGAGGACGACCGGCGGTTCTTCTGCTCCGAGTTCGTCTATCACGTGCTACGCGACGCCGGGGTGTGCGACCTGGGCGTCCCGCGCTGGAAGGTGCGACCGCAGACGCTGCTGGCGGTGCCAGGCACCGTCGTCTACCGCGGGGACCTCAAGCGCTACCGGCCGTCGGACCTCGCCGCGGCGCCGGTCCCGGCGCTCACGCTCCAGGGGGCGGACGGGCTGTTCGCCACGTCGCGGTCGGGGGTCTCGCTGGCGCTGTGACCGGGCCGCGCGCCCGGGACCTGTCCAGGGCGTGCCCAGGGCGTCGTGCGACGCTGGGGCCCATGCCGAGCCGAGTCTTCCTGCACGTGGGTGCGCCCAAGTCCGGCACCACCTACCTGCAGTCCCGTCTCCACGCGAACCGCCGTGACCTGCGACGGCACGGGGTGCTGTACCCGAGCGGTCCGCTGGGGGATCCGCGGCTGCACTACTTCGCCGCGCTGGACGTCACGGGGGCGCGCCACGGCATCGACCCGCGGCGCCTTGACGGGGCGTGGGACCGCCTGGTGCGCCAGGTGCGGCGGACGCGGGGCGACGTCGTCGTCAGCCACGAGCTGCTGGCGAGAGCGGACCCGGACCAGGCGGCCCGGGCGCTCGCGGACCTGGCCGCGACCGGCGCGGAGGTCCACGTGGTCCTCACCGCCCGAGACCTCGCGCGCGAGCTCGCGAGCGGATGGCAGGAGACGCTGAAGTTCGGCTCGAGGACGACGCTGCGCGCCTACCTCGACCGCGCCAGGGCGGGTCGGTCCGCGTTCCTGAGGTCCTTGGACCCGACCCACGTGCTGCCCGTGTGGGCCGCGGGCCTCCCGGCGCCGCGCGTCCACCTCGTGACGGCCCCGCCGGTGGGCGGCGCCAGGGACGCGCTCTGGCTCCGGTTCCTGGACGCGATCGACGTCGACCCCGCGTGGGCGCCGCGGGACGCCGAGCGGTCGAACGCCTCGGTCGGGGCGCCCGAGGCCCAGGTGCTGCGCGGGCTCAACCGTCGGCTCGGCGACGCGGCGCGGCGCGGCGGCGCCCTCTCGCCGATCGTGGACGGCATCGTCGCCGGCGACGCGCTCGCCCCGCGGCGGTCCACCCCCGTCGCCCTGGGGCCCGACGACCATCCGTGGGTGGCGGACCTCAGCGAGACCTGGGTCGCCTGGCTGCGCGACCAGGACGTCACCGCGCACGGCGACCTGGACGACCTGCTGCCGGTGGCGCCGGGGGACGACTGGGCCGACCCCGACAGACCCGTGCCGCGCGAGGTGACCGCGGCCGCCCTGGACACGGTCGTCGTGCTGCTCGCCGAGCTGGCCGGCCGCCCGCTGCCGTGGGGCGAGCGGGGCCGCCGGGCGCTCGCGCGGCTCCGCCGGTGACAGGGGCCGGCCGGGCCTGGACAATCGATCGAACATCTGTTCGAATGATTGCGTGAGATGGGAAGGTCAGACTGTCGGCGCGGACGACGGTGCCCTGCCGGGGCTCGAACGGTCCGCCCTGGGGCGGCTCGGCCTCGTGCGCACGGTGCGGACGCCGGAGTTCGCCGACGTGACCTTCCACGAGGTGCTCGCCAAGAGCGCGCTGTCCAAGGTGCCCGCCGCTTCGAAGATGCCGTTCGGGTGGACCGTCAACCCGTACCGGGGATGCAGTCATGCGTGCAGGTACTGCTTCGCCCGCCCCACCCACGAGTACCTCGACCTGGACGCCGGCCGTGACTTCGACTCCCAGGTCGTGGTGAAGACGAACGTGGCCGAGGTGCTGCGCGCCGAGCTGGCGCGGCCGTCGTGGACGCGGGAGCCGGTGGCGATGGGCACCAACACCGACCCGTACCAGCGGGCCGAGGGCCGGTACCGCCTGATGCCCGGCATCGTCGGAGCGCTCGCTGACTCGGGCACGCCGTTCTCGATCCTCACCAAGGGCACGCTGCTGCGTCGCGACCTGCCCCTGATCGCCGACGCGGCGCAGCGCGTGGAGGTCGGGCTCGGCGTCTCCCTCGGCTTCGCCGACTCGCCCGCCGACGAGGAGCTGCAGCAGTCGGTCGAGCCGGGGACGCCGACACCCCGCGCGCGCCTCGACCTGATCCGCGCGGTGCGGGCGGCGGGCCTGCCCTGCGGCGTCATGGTGGCCCCGGTGCTGCCGTGGCTGACCGACTCCCGCGACCACCTGCGCCGCCTGCTGGACGCCGTCGCGGACGCCGGCGCCATGGGAGTCACCGTGGTGCCTCTGCACCTCAAGCCCGGCACCCGCGAGTGGTACCTGCAGTGGCTGGAGCGCGAGCACCCGCGTGCCGTCGCCGGCTACGGGCGCGTCTACGCCCGCGGCACCTACGCGCTCGAGGCCTACCGGCAGTGGCTCTGGGACCGGGTGGAGCCCCTCCTCACCGAGCGCGGCTTCCGCTCGTCCGGGCACCGCTCGCGCTCGGGTGCGACGGGGCGGTTCCCGGACGACCTGAAGCCGCACGACGAGGGCGACTACCCGGCCGGGGCGCTCGCGGGGATGCCGCGCGACGGCGGCGGGCTCCAGGTGGCCGGCACGGGCGTCGAGCAGGTGCTCTTCTGAGGGCTGGTGCTCTTCTGGGGCACAGACGGGCTCAGCGCAGGAACGAGAACCACAGCACGAACAGGCACAGCAGGAACATGCCCGTGGCGTTGACGAAGAAGTTGCGGCCGAAGTCCCGCGCCCGGACGTGGAACGTCAGGGCGAGCACGAAGTACACGACCAGGCAGACGGCGGTGACGAGCCCGAGGTAGGGGATCCAGATCCCCGCGACGAGCCCGGCCGCGGCGGCGGCCTTGATCCACGGCATCACCCACCACCAGCGCTCCGGGAAGTTCACGTCCCGGAAGCACTGCGCGATGAACGCCACCGGCTTTACGCACAGGAGCGCGTCGCCCGCGGAGACGAACGCGAGCACGAGCACGGGCCAGACGGGGTCGGGCAACGTCGCCATGGGGTCGACGCTACGGCCCGCCGGGCGGGCGCGCGGTGGGTGTGACCAGGCTCTCAGGCGCCCTCGACCAGCCGGGCGGGGAACCCGCCGGTCGCGACGGGGCCCCACCGCTCCACCGTGATGCGCACGACGCTCTTGCCCTGACGCAGCATCGCCTCCCGGTACTCGTCCCAGTCCGGGTGCTCCTTCCCGGCGGCGGCCCGGAAGTACTCGACCAGCGGCTCCACCGAGTCCGGCACGTCGATCACCTCGGCCGTGCCGTCCACCTGCACCCAGGCGTCGTCGAAGTCGTCGCCGAGGGCCAGGAACGACGCCCGCGGGTCGCGCCGCAGGTTCACGGCCTTCGCGCGGTCCGGGTACGTCGAGACCACGACCCGGCCGGCGGCGTCCACGCCGAACGTCACCGGGCTCAGCTGCGGCGAGCCGTCCCGCCGGGTGGTGACGAGGACGCCGTGGTGGCGCGCCCGCAGCACCTCCAGCAGCTCGTCGCGGTCGACGGTGGTCGTGGTGGCGATCCGTGGCGCCATGGGAATCTCCTCGCGGAAGGGGTTCGGCCACCGACTAGACTCGCACGGGCGCCTCGCGCGTCCGCGCGTCGCCACCGGCGACGCCGTCCCCACCCCGTTCGAAAGGAACACTCCGTGCTCCGCACCCACACGGCCGGCTCACTGCGGGCCGAGCACATCGGTCAGACCGTCACCCTCACGGGGTGGGTCGATCGGCGCCGGGATCACGGGGGAGTGGCCTTCATCGACCTGCGCGACGCGTCCGGCATCGCGCAGGTCGTCATCCGCGACGAGGCGGTGGCGCACCCGCTCCGCTCCGAGTTCGTGCTCCAGGTGACGGGCGTGGTCGGTCGCCGGCCCGAGGGCAACGCCAACCCGAACCTCGCCACCGGGGAGATCGAGGTCGTGGCGAAGGACGTCGTGGTGCTCAACGAGTCCGCGCCGCTGCCCTTCCAGGTCTCGACGGCGCTCGCGGACACCGAGGTGATCGGCGAGGAGGCGCGCCTCAAGCACCGCTACCTCGACATCCGCCGCCCCGCGCCGGCGCACGCCCTGCGGCTGCGCGCCAAGGCGAACCAGGCCGCCCGCCGCGTGCTCGACGAGCACGACTTCGTCGAGGTCGAGACGCCCACGCTGACCCGCTCGACGCCCGAGGGTGCGCGCGACTTCCTGGTGCCCGCGCGCCTGGCGCCCGGTTCCTGGTACGCGCTGCCGCAGAGCCCCCAGCTGTTCAAGCAGCTGCTCATGGTCGGCGGGCTGGAGCGCTACTACCAGATCGCCCGCTGCTACCGCGACGAGGACTTCCGCGCCGACCGCCAGCCGGAGTTCACGCAGCTGGACGTCGAGCTGAGCTTCGTCGACCAGGACGACGTCATCGCGCTCGCCGAGCAGGTCCTCGTCGCCCTGTGGAAGCTCGTCGACGTCGAGATCCCCACGCCGATCGCCCGCATGACCTACGCGGAGGCCATGCGCCTGTACGGCACGGACAAGCCCGACCTGCGCTTCGGCAACCCCCTCGTCGAGCTCACGGACTACTTCGCCGAGACGCCGTTCCGCGTCTTCCAGGCCGAGTACGTGGGCGCCGTCGTGATGGCCGGGGGCGCGTCGCAGCCGCGCCGGCAGTTCGACGCCTGGCAGGACTGGGCCAAGCAGCGCGGCGCCAAGGGCCTCGCGTACGTCACCTACGGCGAGGACGGCACGCTGGGCGGCCCGGTCGCCAAGAACCTGTCGGACGCCGAGCGCGAGGGCCTCGCGGCCGCCACCGGCGCGCACCCGGGCGACGCCGTGTTCTTCGCGGCCGGCAGGACCGCCGAGGCGCGTGCGCTGCTCGGCGCGGCCCGGCTGGAGATCGCGCACCGCACCGGCCAGGTCGACGAGGACGCCTGGGCGTTCGTCTGGGTGGTGGACGCACCGCTGTTCAAGCCCACGGGCGAGGACGACGACGTGGACCTGGGCCACTCGGCCTGGACGGCCGTGCACCACGCGTTCACGTCGCCCAAGCCGGAGTGGATCGACAGCTTCGAGTCCGACCCGGGCAACGCGCTCGCCTACGCCTACGACATCGTCTGCAACGGCAACGAGATCGGCGGCGGCTCCATCCGTATCCACCGCCGCGACGTGCAGGAGCGCGTGTTCGACGTCATGGGCATCGGCCCCGAGGAGGCGCAGGAGAAGTTCGGTTTCCTCCTCGACGCGTTCAAGTTCGGCGCCCCGCCGCACGGCGGCATCGCGTTCGGCTGGGACCGCATCGTCGCGCTGCTGACGAAGTCGGCGTCGATCCGCGACGTCATCGCGTTCCCGAAGTCGGGCGGCGGCTACGACCCGCTCACCGAGGCCCCGGCCCCGATCACGCCGGAGCAGCGCAAGGAGGCGGGCGTCGACGCCGTCCCGCAGGACGAGGCTGCCCCGGCCGCGGGGGCGTGACGCTCGCTCTCGACGGGCACGGCCTCGCCCCGGTCACCGACGTGGCCGGGGCGAGGCTGCCCGACCGCTGGGCCCTGCACCCGGTGGTCGTCGCCGAGCACGCCTTCCACGGGTGGGACGCCAGCCACGTCTGGTGGGACGACGACGCCCTGCTCGTGCGCCTGCGGTGGCGCGAGCGCACGGACGGCGAGCGGCCCTTCGCGGTCGAGGCGGACGCCGCGGGCACGAGCCTCCTCGGCGTCGGGACGGCCGACGGCGCGGCGCGGCTCCTCCTGCGGGCCCGCACGGAGCTGCGGTCGCAGGGCGACGCGCTGCGCGTGCGGCGCGCGTCGCTGCCGCGCGGGACCCACGCCGCCCTGGCCGTCCAGGCTCCCCGTGCCGGCGCCGCGCCGGAGCCCTTCGACCGGCAGCCCGCCGGCGCGTGGGACTGGTTCGGCACCACCGCGGCGCCCGGCGCCCAGCCCGGCGAGGAGCGGGTCGCCGAGCTCGACGGCCCCCACGCCCGCGACGAGCTCGCCCGTGCGCTCGCCGTCGCGAACCCCCACGGCGAGCTGCCGCCGGACGAGCCACGGTCGCGCTGGTGGGGCTGGCGCGACGACGCCGGCGTGCTGCGGGGCGTCGCGGGCGCGTCCCGGCGGGTCTCCGGCCAGCCGTGGGTGCTCGGCTCGATCGGGACCGACCCCGCGTGGCGCGGTCGCGGGATCGCGGCCGCGGTGACCGCCGCCGCCACCCGAGCCGGTCTCCACGAGGTCGCCCTGGTGACCCTCGGCATGTACGCGGACAACGACGCGGCGCGCCGCGTCTACCTCCGCCTGGGCTACGTCGTCGCGCAGCGGTTCGAGAGCTGGCGGCCCTGACCGGGCGCACCCCGCCGGTTCGCTCCCGACCTGCCCGACGGCCCGCGCCGTGCGCTGCTCACGCCGTGCCCGACGCCGGTGACCCCGGCCGCCGCGCGTCGGCGAGGTAGCCGTCCGGCCGCACCAGCAGGGTCGCGTCGCGACCGTCGGCGCGTCGCACGTGGACCCGCTCGCCGGCGTCGAGCTCGCCGGGCGCCCTGGGCACGTCCTCCGGTGGGCCCGCCTCGGGGCCGACGAGGACGAACCGCCCCGCGCGCAGCGCCTCCGCGAGGCGCGGCCCCGCAGGTCCGGGCACCAGCGGCAGGTCCGGCACGCGGCTCCCGGCCGCCGGGTGCGCGCCGGGCGGGGCGGGGTACCGCACGCCGAGGGCGGAGACCGACGCGGCGGCGCGTCGGCGGGCTGCCGCGACCCGCGACAGCAGGGTGGCGCCGATGGCGCGCAGGACGGCGGCCGTGGGCCCCGGACGCGTGGCGAGCCGCAGCATCGTGCCGCTGGTGCGCAGCACCTGGGTCCCGACGGGGTGGCGCTCCGCCGCGTACCCGTCCACCAGGTCGTCGTCGGCGCCGCGGACGACGGCGGCGAGGCGCCAGGACAGGTTCGCGGCGTCCTGCAGGCCGGTGTTCATGCCGAGCCCGCCCGCCGGGCTGTGCACGTGCGCGGCATCGCCCGCGAGCAGCACGCGCCCGGCCCGGTAGCGGGTCGCCTGGCGCTCGTCGGCCGCGAAGCGGGTGCCGAACCGCAGCTCGGCCATCCCGTGGTCGTCGCCGAGCGTCGCCCGTGCGAGGGTGCGCACCTCGTCGAGGTCCACGGGCCCATCTGCGCCGTGGTCGAGGGCCTCGTCCCAGCCGATGAACCGGTACCAGTCGTCCCCGAACGGGGCGAGGAAGCCCAGCGCACCGCCGGCCGACGCGACGGTGAGCGCGTCCTCGGGCGGACGGGCCAGGCGGACGTCCGCGAGCACCATGGCGCGGATCACGGTCGCGCCGGGAAAGGCGATGCCCGTGGCCCGCCGCACGGTCGACCGGACGCCGTCGGTGCCGACCACCCACGGTGCGCGAAGTCGCACGGGTGCCTCCGGCGCGCCGCCGCCCTCCTCGACCGCCACCACCGTGGCGCCGTCGTCGTCCTGGGTGACGTCGGTGACGCGCAGCCCGTGCCGGAACTCCGCGCCGGCGTCCTCCGCCCGGCGTCGCAGCAGGCGCTCCACCTCGTACTGCGGGGTCACGAGCACGAACGGGAACCGGCCAGGCAGCGCGTCGAGGCGGACGTCGACGCGACCGAACACGCGGATCCGGCGCACCCGGCGTCCGGTCTCCAGGAGCTCGTCGGCCAGCCCGCGTGCGTCGAGCACCTCGAGGCTGCGGGCGTGCACGGCGAACGCGCGGGTGAGGTTGCTGAGTCCGGCCGGGCGCCTCTCGACCACCACGACCCGCGCGCCCGCGCGGGCCAGGTCCCCGGCCAGGAGCAGTCCCGTGGGCCCCGCCCCGACGACCACGACGTCGGCGTCCATGCGGCCCACCCTAGGGCGGGCCACGTCACAGCCGCAGGGTGGCCCCGCGCGCCCGGTCCGTGGGTGGGGCTCCGTAGGCTGAGGCGCATGGACCTGTTCGACGCCGCGCTCACCGGCACCCGCGGCACGCCGGCGACCGGCCGCACCGGCCCGAGCGCCCCTCTCGCCGTGCGCATGCGCCCGGCCGCCCTCGACGAGGTCGCGGGCCAGGCGCACCTGCTCGTGCCGGGCTCGCCGCTGCGCCGGCTCGTGGAGCCGGACGACGAGTCGGCCCGCCGGGCCGCCCCGGGGTCCGTGATCCTGTGGGGGCCTCCCGGCGTGGGGAAGACGACCCTCGCGTACCTCGTCGCGACGGTCTCCGGCCGGCGCTTCGTCGAGCTCTCCGCGGTCACCGCCGGCGTGAAGGAGGTGCGCCAGGTCGTCGAGGACGCCCGCCGGCGCCTCGCCACGGGCGGCGAGGAGACCGTGCTCTTCATCGACGAGGTGCACCGCTTCTCCAAGACGCAGCAGGACGCGCTGCTGCCGAGCGTCGAGAACCGGTGGGTGACGCTGGTGGCGGCCACCACGGAGAACCCGTCGTTCTCGGTCAACTCCCCGCTGCTGAGCCGATCCCTGCTGCTCACGCTCAAGCCGCTCACCGCCGACGACGTCCGCGCCCTCGTGCGCCGCGCCGTCGCGGACGAGCGCGGTCTGGACGGCGCCGTCGAGCTGGCGGACGACGCGGAGGACCAGCTCGTGCGCATGGCGGGCGGGGACGCGCGCAAGGCCCTGACCATCCTGGAGGCGGCCGCCGGCGCGGCCCTGGCCGACGCCACCCCCGGGCGTGACCCCGGGGACCCGGTCGCCGTGGACCTCGACACGGTCGAGCGGGCCGTCGACGTCGCCGCCGTGCGGTACGACCGTGACGGCGACCAGCACTACGACGTGGTCTCCGCGTTCATCAAGTCGATCCGGGGCTCGGACGTGGACGCCTCCCTGCACTACCTGGCGCGCATGGTGGCCGCGGGCGAGGACCCGCGGTTCATCGCCCGACGCCTGGTGATCTCCGCGGCGGAGGACGTCGGCATGGCCGACCCGTCCGCCCTGCAGACCGCCGTCGCGGCCGCGCAGGCCGTCCAGCTCATCGGGATGCCCGAGGGACGGATCGTCCTCGCGGAGGCGGTCGTGCACCTGGCCACCGCGCCGAAGTCGAACCGGGCGTACCAGGGGATCGACGCCGCGCTGGCGGACGTCCGCGCGGGCAAGGTGGGCGTCGTGCCGCCGCACCTGCGCGACGCGCACTACGCGGGCGCCGAGGGCCTCGGCCACGGCAAGGGATACCGGTACGCGCACGACGCGCCGCACGCCATCGCGGCCCAGCAGTACCTCCCCGACGAGCTCGCCGGTCGGCGCTACTACGACCCGAGCGACCGGGGCTTCGAGAAGCAGGTCACCGACCGGGTGGCGCGGATCCGGCAGATCCTCGACGACGCCTGACGCGCCCCGCCGGTCGGTGACCCGTCGTCACGCCGCCTCGAGCTCGACGAGGGTGCTCGCCATCGTCCGGTGGACCTCGTCCCATGCGGCCGCCACCTCGGGCGTCACCGCGTCGCCCAGCACGGCGATGATGGCCGCGAACAGGTGCTCGTGCACCACCTCGTACTGCGCGGGCTCGACGCCGACCGCACGGTGCCGGCGGGCGACGGGCGCGAGCACGTCGCGGGGGTCGGCGTCCTCGTCGGCGACGAGCATCGCCGCGCAGGACGTGATCGCGGCCGCGAGCGCCCTCTGCTGCGAGCCGTCGGCGATCCGCTCGGGGGAGAACATCGAACCGAGCAGGCCGGGGTGCTCGTCCAGGAGGGTCCGGTAGAAGATCGTGGTGATGTCGTCGATCGAGTCCTCGACCACGGGGAGGGTGGAGCGGACCACCTCGGCGGAGCGGGGCGAGAGCGTGACGGGGGAGGGCATCCTGGCGACTCCTTCGGGCGACGTGCCGGCGCCGTGCCGGCGGTGCACAGTCAAGCGCCCGGTCGGCGCCGGCGACAAGGCCTTGCGAGGGCAGGGCAGGTGGAGACTCGGCAGGCCGGGACGCCCCGCGGGATGCGGTAAGATGCTGCGGTTGCCGTTTCCGGCGACCACCTGGGACCTCGGCCCCGTGAGCACCCGCCCCGTGCGGGAGCTCCATCGGCTGGTCCCGCACCCGGACCTCCCCTCGCGGGGCGGACGTCGGGTGTGACCTCATCCATCACCACAGGACAGGAAGCAACCAGTGACCGCTGTCACCAAGTCGCGCCGCCAGGTCCGCCTGAGCCGCAAGCTCGGCCTCGCGCTGACCCCGAAGGCCGTCCGCCACTTCGAGAAGCGCCCGTACCCCCCGGGTGAGCACGGCCGTGCGCGCCGCCGCACCGAGTCGGACTACGCGGTCCGCCTCCGTGAGAAGCAGCGTCTGCGCGCCCAGTACGCCCTGCGCGAGAAGCAGCTCCTCAAGGTCTACGAGAACGCCCGCAAGCACCCGGGCCTGACCGGTGAGGTCATGGTCGAGGACCTCGAGACGCGCCTCGACGCGCTCGTGCTGCGCGCCGGCTTCGGCCGCACCATCCTGCAGGCCCGCCAGGCCGTGACGCACCGTCACATCCTGGTGGACGGCAAGATCGTCGACCGTCCGTCGTTCCGTGTGAAGCCGGGCCAGACCATCCAGGTCAAGCCCAAGTCGCAGACCACCACGCCGTTCCAGGTCGCCGCCGCCGGTGCGCACCGCGACGTCCTGCCGGCCGTCCCGGGCTACCTCGAGGTGAACCTCGAGAAGCTGTCGGCCACGCTGACCCGCAAGCCGAAGCGCGCCGAGGTCCCCGTGACCTGCGAGGTGCAGCTCGTGGTCGAGTTCTACGCGCGCTGATCCCGAGCATCTCCGCGGAGGACTCCGCACCCAGGACGCCCCGTCACCCGCCGTCGCGGGGGGCGGGGCGTCCGCCGTCTGGGTCCGCCGTCTGCAGGGAGTCACCCGGGATAGGGTGACGACCGACCGTCTGACACCTGTGCGAGGAGAGATCTGATGTCGATGGGTGACGTGGCCGGGCTCATCGCGGCCGTCGCGTTCGTGCTGCTCGTGGGCCTGCTCGCGATCCCGCTCGTGAAGCTGGGCCGCGTGCTCGACGAGGCGACGCGCTCCATCCGCGAGGTGACGGAGCACTCGGTGCCGATCCTCGACGAGGCGGCCACCACGGTGGCCTCCACCAACGACCAGCTGGTCAAGGTGGACACGATCACGACGTCGGCGGCCCAGGTCAGCGAGAACGTGTCGGCGCTGGCCGGCCTGTACGCCTCGACGCTCGGCCGCCCCCTGGTCAAGGTCGCGGCGTTCTCCTACGGCGTGCGCCAGGCGTTCGCGCGGGCCTCGCGCTCGAGCCGCGGCGACGACGCGAAGGCCGGCCGCTGATGCGCCGCCTGTTCTGGGTCGGCGTGGGCGTCGTGGTGACGGTCGTCGTCGTCCAGCGGGGCCGCAAGATCGTGGCGCAGTACGCGCCCGAGGCGGTGGTCGACCGCGCGGAGCGTGCGGCGCAGGACGCCGGACGGCGGGCGGAGACGTTCGTCGCGACGTTCCGGCGCGAGTTCTCGCAGGCGCGCAGCGCCCGCGAGGCCGAGCTCACCGCGGCGCTGCTGGCCGAGGGGCAGCCGGGCCCGGACGACGTCCGCGCGAGCGGGCTGCGTCCCGCCGACCTGCGCGGGGGCCCCGGGCGCGCCCGGCACGCGGCCGCGACGCGCGACGGACAGCCCGGCCGGTATCCCGACGCCGAGGCGGAGATCGCCGCCGACGAGGCGGACCTCGGCTACTCGTTCTGAGAATTCCCGTTCCGACCATCTCCCGGTGGGCGCGAGAATGGGGGACGGCCGCCGCCACGGCGGGCGGCCACCCGCACGTCACGCCCGTCACCAGCCGTACCGGCTCGACACATCGAAGGACATCATGCGCACCGCCGAGATCCGCAAGCGTTGGCTCGACTACTTCGAGTCGAAGGACCACGCGATCGTCCCGAGCGCCCCCCTGGTCTCGCCCGACCCGTCGATCCTGTTCACGATCGCCGGCATGGTGCCCTTCATCCCGTACATCCTCGGCACGGAGCCCGCGCCGTGGCCGCGGGTCGCGAGCGTGCAGAAGTGCATCCGCACCAACGACATCGAGAACGTGGGCCGCACCACGCGGCACGGCACGTTCTTCCAGATGAACGGCAACTTCTCGTTCGGGGACTACTTCAAGCGCGAGGCGATCGACTTCGCGTGGGAGCTCCTCACGACCGACCAGGGCCAGGGCGGCTACGGCCTCGACGGCGACCGCCTCTGGGTGACGATCTGGGAGGAGGACGCCGAGGCCTTCGACGCGCTCACGAAGGGCGTCGGGCTCGACCCGAAGCACGTGGTGCGCCTGCCCCGCGAGGAGAACTTCTGGGACACGGGCCAGCCCGGCCCGGCGGGCCCCTGCGCCGAGTGGCACTACGACCGCGGACCCGCGTACGGCCCCGAGGCCGTCGGCGGCACGGTCGACCCGGGCGGCGACCGCTACCTGGAGATCTGGAACCTCGTCTTCGACCAGTTCGTGCGCGGCGAGGGCCAGGGCAAGAACTACCCGCTGCTGGGCGAGCTCGAGCACAAGAGCATCGACACGGGGGCGGGCCTGGAGCGCATCGCGTACCTGCTGCAGGGCAAGGAGAACCTCTACGAGATCGACGAGGTGTTCCCCGTCATCGCGCGCGTGGAGGAGCTGACCGGCAAGCGCTACGGCGCGGACCCCGAGGACGACGTGCGGATGCGCGTGATCGCGGACCACGTCCGCTCGTCGCTCATGGTGATCGGGGACGGCGTGCGCCCGTCGAACGAGGGCCGCGGCTACGTGCTGCGGCGCCTCGTGCGCCGCGCCGTGCGCGCGGTGCGCCTGCTCGGCGTCGACGAGGTCGCGCTGCCGTCGCTGCTGCCCGTGTCGAAGGACGCGATGAAGGCGTCGTACCCGGAGCTGGAGGCCGACTTCGGCCGCATCAGCGACGTCGCGTACGCCGAGGAGGATGCGTTCCGCCGCACGCTCGCGCAGGGCACCACGATCCTGGACACCGCCGTGGGCCGCGCCAAGTCGCGCGCCTCGGACGGTGCCGACGGCGGGACCCCGGTGCTCGGCGGCGCGGAGGCGTTCCAGCTGCACGACACCTACGGCTTCCCGATCGACCTCACGCTCGAGATGGCGGCCGAGCAGGGCGTCCAGGTGGACGAGAAGGCGTTCCGCGACCTCATGGCGGAGCAGAAGCAGCGTGCCCGCGCCGACGCGCTCGCGAAGAAGACGGGCCACGCCGACCTGCGCTCGTACGAGCACCTGAACAAGGAGCTCTCCGCGCCGGTCGAGTTCCTCGGGTACACGGACACGGAGTCCGCGGTGACGGTGGCCGGTCTGCTGGTCGACGGCGTGCCCGCCCCCGCGGCGACCGCGCCCGCCGACGTCGAGGTCGTGCTGGACCGCACGCCGTTCTACGCGGAGGCCGGCGGCCAGCTCGCCGACCAGGGCACGATCGTTCTCGACGGCGGGGCGACCATCGAGGTCGACGACGTGCAGCGCCCGGTCAAGGGCCTGTCGGTGCACCGTGGCCGCCTGGTCGAGGGCACGATGGCGCTGGGCGACCCCGGCACCGCGACGATCGACGTCGCGCGTCGTGTCGCGATCAGCCGCGCCCACTCGGCGACGCACATGATCCACAAGGCGCTGCACGAGATGGTCGGGCCGGACCGTACCCAGGCCGGGTCGGAGAACGCGCCGAGCCGCGTGCGCTTCGACTTCCGGTCCCCGACCCCGGTCGCCGCGGACGCCCTCGGCGAGATCGAGGAGCGCGTCAACGCGCGGCTCACCGAGAACCTCGAGGTGACCGACGCGACCATGCCGATCGCCCGCGCCCGCGAGCTGGGCGCCATGGCGCTCTTCGGCGAGAAGTACGGCGACACCGTGCGTGTCGTGTCCATCGGCGGCGACTGGTCGCGCGAGCTGTGCGGTGGCACGCACGTCAAGGCCACCGGCGAGGTGGGCCGCGTCGCGCTGCTCGGCGAGGCCTCGATCGGTTCCGGCGTGCGTCGCGTGGACGCCCTCGTGGGCGACGGCGCGTACGGCTTCCAGGCCAAGGAGCATGCCCTCGTGGGTCAGCTCACGGGCCTGCTGGGTGCCCGCCCGGACGAGCTCGCCGACCGCGTGGGCTCGCTGCTCACGCGCCTCAAGGACACCGAGAAGGAGCTCGCGGGCCTGCGCCAGGACCGCATCCTCGCCGCGGCGGGCACCCTCGCCGCACAGGCGGAGCGCGTGGGTGAGGTGCGGGTCGTCGCGCACGACGCCGGCGAGGTGGCCTCGGCCGACGACCTGCGTGCGCTGGCGCTGGACGTCCGCGGCCGCCTGGGCGACGCCGAGCCGGTGCTCGTCGCCGTCGGCGGCGTCGCGGGCGGGCGGCCCCTGGTGGTCGTGGCCACGAACGCGGGCGCCCGCGACGCGGGCCTGCGGGCCGGCGACTTCGTCAAGGCCGCGGCGAAGACCCTCGGCGGCGGGGGCGGCGGCAAGCCGGACCTGGCCCAGGGCGGCGGCACCGACGCGTCGGCGCTGCCGGCCGCGCTGGCCGGCGTCGCCGAGGGCGTGCGCGCCGCGCAGGCGGGCGCGTGACGGGACCGTCGCCGGAGCAGGACGCGCCCCGCGGGCTGCCGCGGGGCGCGCGCCTCGGGGTGGACGTCGGCAAGGCGCGCATCGGGCTCGCGGGCAGCGATCCCGACGGCCTCGTCGCGACGCCGGTCGAGACCGTGCCACGCGTGCTGGAGGTGCCCGCGGGCGCCGACGGCGCGCCCACGGTGACGCCCGACGTCGCCCGGATCGCGACGGAGGTCGAGGAGCGGTTCGCCGCGGTCGTGTACGTCGGTCTGCCGCGCCACCTGTCCGGGGCGGAGGGCGCGGCCACCGCGGACGCGCGCGACTTCGCCTCCCGCCTGGCGGCCGCCGTCGCCCCCGTCGAGGTGCGTCTCGTGGACGAGCGGATGACGACCGTGACGGCGCACGCGCAGCTGCGGTCGGCGGGGCGACGCACCAAGACACACCGGTCTGTCGTCGACCAGGCCGCAGCCGTTATCATTCTGCAATCTGCACTCGACGTGGAGCGGTCGGCGGGGGAGCGCGCCGGCGAGCTCGTCGAGCAGCAGCGACCGGGCGCCTGACCAGCCCGGACAGCAGCAGCCGACCCATCGTGCCCACCCCAGGCCCTGTCAGAAGGAAGAACCCGGCGTGACGGACCTCTTCGAGCATCCCGCCCTCCAGGAGGCGCCCGCGGCACCCACGCGGCGCCGCTCGGCCGCCGGCCGGAGGGCCGCCGCCAAGCGCAAGCGCCGCCGCAGGCAGCGCACGGCCGTGGTGCTGGTGGTGGTCCTCGGGTTCGTGGGCGCGGGGGCCTACCTGCTCTGGGACCGCATGGACTCGCTCGTCGGCGACCTGCCGTTCATCGGGTCGCAGAACGACGACTACCCGGGACCGGGCGGGGACCCCGTCGACGTCGTCATCCCCGAGGGCGCCACCGGCGGCCAGATGGGCACGGTGCTGCAGGAGGCCGGGGTCGTGGCCAGCGTCGGCGCGTTCACGGACGCGTTCGGCCAGAACCCGGCCGCCGCCGGCATCCAGCCCGGCACCTACCAGCTGCAGGCCGAGATGAAGGCGTCGGACGCCGTCGCCGCGCTGGTGAAGAACGAGAAGCTGCAGACGAACGTGACCATCCCCGAGGGGTACACGGTCGCGCAGATCGTCGACAAGGTCGGCTCGGTCACGGACATCACGCCGAAGCAGCTCGAGAAGGCGCTGAAGGACCCGGAGTCCTTCGGACTGCCGAAGCAGGCCGACGGCAACGCCGAGGGCTGGCTGTTCCCGAAGACCTACACCGTCCAGCCGGGCGACGACGCCACGACGCTGCTCACGGCGATGGTGAACCAGACCAAGCACGAGCTCGAGTCGGCGGGGATCGACAAGGGCGACTGGGAAGAGGCCCTCAACAAGGCCTCGCTCATCGAGCGAGAGGCTCGAGACGCTGAGGACCGACCCAAGATGGCGCGGGCGATCGAGAACCGACTGGATCGAGGAATGACCCTCGACATCGACGCGGCGGTCGCCTACGGCGCAGGCAAGCCCGGCACCCAGCTGACCAACGACGACAAGGCCGACACGAGCAACAAGTACAACCTGTACAAGCATCTGGGGCTCCCACCGACGCCGATCAGCAACCCCGGTGCCTCCTCGATCGAGGCCGTCGCGAACCCCGCCGACGGCGACTGGATCTTCTGGGTGGCCGTCAACCTCGACACGGGCGAGACGAAGTTCTCCGAGACTTACGAGCAGCACCAGAAGTACGTCGACGAGCTGCGCGCCTGGGAAGACGAGAACGGATACTGACGTGGCCGTTCTTCGTCGAGCGGCGGTGCTGGGCCACCCCGTCGCGCACTCCCTCTCGCCCATCCTGCACACCGCCGCGTACGACGCGCTCGGACTCGAGGGCTGGGAGTACACCGCGATCGACACCACGGTCGAGGACCTGCCGGCGCTCGTGCGGAGCCTCGATCTCGGCTGGGCCGGCCTGAGCGTGACCATGCCCCTCAAGCACGCGGTCATGGACCTCGTGGACCACGTCGACCCGCTCGCCGTGGCCGTGGGCGCCGTCAACACGGTGCTCGTCGGTCCCGCGCAGTGCGGCGTGACGCTCACGGGCACCAACACGGACGTGTACGGCCTCGTCACCGCGCTCCGCGAGGGGTTCGTGGCCCAGGGGCGTGGTGCCGGCGCAAGCACGGAGAGCGCCGTCGTCCTCGGCGGCGGCGCCACCGCCGCGTCCACGCTCGCGGCGCTGGGCGAGCTCGGCTGCACGACGCCGCGCGTGCTGGTCCGCTCCCTCGGCCGCACGGCGGGGCTTCAGGAGGCGGCCGCGCGGATGGGCGTCAGCCCGCGCTTCGAGGTCCTCGACCCGTCGGCCTCGCTGGGCGCGCTGCGGGACGCCGACGTCGTGGTCTCCACGATGCCGGCCTACGCCGCCGACCCGGTCGCGGCCGCGATCGCCGCCCACGGCGCCGCGCCGTCGGGCGTGCTGCTCGACGTCGTCTACGACCCGCGCCCCACCGCGCTGTCGACCGCCTGGTCGGATGCGGGTGGCACCGTCGTCGGCGGGGAGCGGATGCTGCTGCACCAAGCCGTCGAGCAGGTGAGGCTGATGACGGGGCGCACTGCGCCTGTGGCAGCCATGGATATTGCGCTTGGTGGTTCGCTCCACAATAGTCGGAATGTGCCTCTTGTCTGAGGATACGGCGAACTGTACGGTCTGTAGAGTCGGTTGATAACTCTAGATCGGAGAAAAGCGTGACGAAGCGCTCGCGACTTCTGGTTGCTCTCGTGTCCTTGCTGACCATTCTCGGTGGTGGTCTTGCGGCCGCGGTTCCTGCCAGTGCCGCTACGGCCTACTGCAACACGATGAAGCATCGGTCGGCGACGGGAACCTATGTTCCTTACAGCTCTTCGGCGGGAACCTACACCTGCTACATGAACGCCACCAACAAGACTCGAGGTGACGGGGTAGTTCAGTTGCAGGCATCCATGAATTACTGCTTCGGGCAGAGCATTGCGGCCGACGGTGTGTTCGGGAACAACACCCGAGACGCTTTGGTCGCGGTCCAGAAGAAGATCGGGGTTACGGCTGACGGTCGATACGGCCCTGAGACTCGAAACAAGATGAAGTGGGTCTCCCTTGGGAACGGTGGCAGTAACGACCACTGCTTTGCCTACTGACACTGGAATCGAAGCCGATCGGTGGACGGGTGCACGTCTGTGCGCCCGTCCACGATCTGGTGTGTTGTAAGCCGAAGCCGCGAAGCGTGGAAGAATCGCGGGCATGCTGCGCTGGATGACGTCGGGGGAGTCGCACGGTCCGTCACTCGTGGGGGTGCTGGAGGGCCTGCCCGCCGGCGTCGAGGTGGTGACCGCGGACATCCAGGCGGCGCTCGCCCGCCGGCGGCTCGGGTACGGCCGCGGCGCCCGCATGAAGTTCGAGCAGGACGCGGTGCGCGTGCTCGGCGGCCTGCGCCACGGGATCACGCAGGGCGGCCCGCTGGCCTTCGAGATCGGCAACACCGAGTGGCCCAAGTGGACCGACGTCATGTCGCCGGACCCCGTCGACCGCGACGCGCTGCTCGTCGACGCCGGCACCGGTGACGAGCGCGAGATCGCGCGCAACCGGCCGCTCACCCGTCCCCGCCCGGGCCACGCCGACCTCGTCGGGATGCGTAAGTACGGCTTCGACGACGCCCGGCCGGTGCTCGAGCGCGCGTCGGCCCGCGAGACCGCGACGCGTGTCGCGCTGGGCCTGGTCGCGGCGAAGTTCCTCGAGCAGGCGGTCGGCGTCCGGCTCGTCTCGCACGTCGTGGCGATCGGCCCGGTGGAGGTCCCCGAGGGCACCGAGCTGCCCACGCCCGACGACGTCGCCGCCCTGGACACCGACCCGGTGCGCTGCTTCGACGCCACGACGAGCGCGGCGATGGTCGCGGAGATCGACGAGTGCCGCAAGGACGGCGACACCCTCGGCGGCGTCGTCGAGGTGCTCGCCTACGACGTGCCGACCGGCCTCGGCAGCTACGTGCAGGGCGACCGGCGCCTCGACGCCCGCCTGGCGGGCGCGCTCATGGGCATCCAGGCGATCAAGGGTGTCGAGGTCGGCGACGGCTTCCGCACCGCGCGCCGCCGGGGCTCGGCCGCGCACGACGAGATCGAGCGCGGGGACGACGGCCACATCCACCGCCGCTCCAACCGCGCGGGCGGCATCGAGGGCGGCATGTCGAACGGCGAGGTGCTGCGTGTGCGCGCCGCGATGAAGCCGATCTCCACCGTGCCGCGGGCCCTCGCGACGGTCGACGTCGCCACGGGGGAGGCCGTCACGGCGCACCACCAGCGCTCGGACGTGTGCGCGGTGCCGCCCGCCGCCGTCGTCGCGGAGGCGATGGTGGCGCTCGAGCTGGCCCAGGCCGTCGTGGAGAAGTTCGGCGGCGACTCGGTGGCCGAGGTGCGGCGCAACGCGGAGGCGTACCTCGCCTCGATCCCCGAGCTGCTCCGATGAGCGCGGGCGTGCCCCGCGCGGTCCTCATCGGTCCGCCCGGCAGCGGCAAGACGACCGTCGGCCGCCTGCTCGCGCAGCGGCTCGGCGTCGCGTTCCGGGACACGGACGCGGACGTCGAGGAGACCGCGGGCAAGCCGGTCGCCGAGATCTTCGTGGAGGACGGCGAGCCGCACTTCCGCGAGCTCGAGCGGGAGGCCGTCACCACGGCTCTGGCCTGCCACCCCGGCGTCCTCGCCCTCGGCGGTGGCGCGGTGATGGACGAGCACACCCAGCGGGCGCTCGAGGGCTACGTCGCGGGCGGCGGCACCGTCGTCTTCCTCGACGTCTCCCTCGCGCACGCCGCGCCCCGCGTCGGATTCAACCAGTCCCGCCCGCTGCTCGTGGGCAACCCGAGAGCGCGATGGGTCGAGCTGATGCAGGCGCGCCGCCCCACCTACGAGCGGCTCGCCACGGTGCACGTCGTCTCCGACGAGCGGCCCCCGCAGGAGGTCGCCGCACAGGTGCACGCCGGTGTCAGGGGTGCACCGGCCCAGGAGGGCACGGCTCAGGAAGGCGCGGCGCAGCACGACGCGGCCGCGGGCACATCGGCACAGGAGGTCCAGTCATGACGGTCCGCGTGACCGTGCAGGGCAGCACGAACGAAGCACCGTCCTACGACGTCGTCGTCGGGCGGCACCTGCTCGGCGAGCTGCCGGGCCTGCTCGGGGAGGGCGTGCGGCGGGTGCTGGTCATGCACCCGGCGTCGCTGCAGGCCACCGGGGAGGCGGTCCGCGAGGACCTCGTGGGCCAGGGCTACGAGGCGTTCGCGGTCGAGCTGCCCGACGCCGAGGAGCAGAAGACCGCCCAGGTCGCCGCGTTCTGCTGGCAGGTGCTGGGCCAGGCCGACTTCACGCGGTCGGACGCGATCGTCTCCGTCGGCGGCGGGGCGACGACCGACCTGGCCGGCTTCGTCGCGGCCACCTGGCTGCGGGGCATCAAGGTCGTGCACGTGCCGACCACGCTGCTCGCGATGGTCGACGCCGCGGTGGGCGGCAAGACGGGCATCAACACGGCCGAGGGCAAGAACCTCGTGGGCGCCTTCCACCCGCCCGCGGGGGTGCTGTGCGACCTGGCGGCCCTGGAGACCCTCGACCGCTGGGACCTCGTCGCCGGCATGGCGGAGGTCGTCAAGACCGGCTTCATCGCCGACCCGCGCATCCTCGAGCTCGTGGAGGAGCACGCCGACGAGCTGCGGGAGTGGAAGGGCTCGGACGCCTCGCCGGAGACCTGGGCCGTGCTGACGGAGCTCATCGAGCGGTCGGTGCGGGTCAAGGCCCGCGTCGTGGGGGAGGACCTCACGGAGCAGGGCCTGCGGGAGATCCTCAACTACGGGCACACCCTGGGGCACGCGATCGAGCTCACCGAGCGCTACCAGCTGCGGCACGGCGCCGCCGTCGCGATGGGGATGGTCTTCGCGGCCGAGCTCGCCCGCCTCGGGGGCAAGCTCGACGACGCCGTCGTGGACCGGCACCGCGCGATCCTGGACTCCCTCGGCCTGCCCACCACCTACCGCGGCGACCGCTGGGACAAGCTCCTCGCGGCCATGCAGCGCGACAAGAAGACGCGCGGCAACCTGCTGCGCTTCGTCGTGCTGGACGACGTCGCGAAGCCGACGCGCCTCGAGGGGCCGGACCCGACGCTGCTCGCCGCCGCGTACGCGGAGATCTCGAAGGAGCCGCCGGCCGGCCGGCCCGGCGTGACGGTCCAGCTCGGGCTCTAGCCCGCGCCCCCGCCGGCCGGGCGCGCGGACTCGCGCTCGGCGTCCCACCCGCGCACGACGTCCCGGCACGCCGGGATGTCGTCGTCCGCGACGAGCAGCACGAGGTTGCCGTCGTGGTCGCTGTACAGGTGCTCCACGACGATGCCTGCCTCCGCGAGGTGGCGCGCGAACGCGCCCATCTGCCCGGGGACGTCCTGGGCGAGGCGGGTCGTGACGACGTCGCGGGCGACCGCGGGTCCGAGACCCGCCGCCGCCAGCGCGGCGACCGCGCGGGGTCCGTCGTCGACGAGGAAGTGGGCGACGCGGCCGCCGTCGAGGCTGGTCACGCCGCCGCCCTCCAGACTGACACCGGCGAGCCCGAGCGTCTCGCCCAGGTCGGCCAGTGCGCCGGGCGTGCCGGGCAGACGGACCTCGAGGTCCTGCGGGGCGGGGGCAGCAGCGGCGGTCATGCGCCGACCGTAGACGCGAGACGTCTCGGCGTCCGCCGAAGCGTCGCCACCGTATCGTCGGGGCCATGGCTGGTGACGGGCGGGACCGGGACTTCACCGCCGTCGGGCGTGCGCTCGCCGCGCCGGCCCGGTCGGTGTTCCTGGGGCTGCTCATGGACGGCACGGCCCGCCCGGCGGGGGAGCTGGCCCGCGCGGCCGGCGTGCGGGCGTCCACCGCGTCGGAGCACCTCGCGGTGCTCCTCGAGGCCGGACTGGTGACCTCACGCGCGCAGGGGCGTCACCGGTACTACGAGCTCGCGGGCCCGGAGGTGGCGGATGCGCTGGAGGCGCTCGGCGGCCTGACGGGACCGGCGCCCGTGACGGGGTACCGCCGCAGCCGCGAGGCCGACCGCCTGGCGGAGGCGCGGTTCTGCTACGACCATCTCGCGGGGCGGCTCGGTGTAGGGCTGACCGGCGCGTGGGTGGCGTCCGGGTGGCTGGTCGGGGAGTCGCTCGCGCTCACCGACGCCGGGACCCACGGGCTGCGCGACCTCGGCGTGGAGGTCGACGCGGCCGTCCGCGCCCGCCGTCCCACGGTGCGGGCCTGCGTCGACTGGACCGAGCGGCGCGTGCACCTGGCCGGCGCGCTCGGCGCCGCCGTCGGCACCCGCTTCCTCGACGCGGGGTGGGTGGCGCGGACGACCGGGCGGGGGCTGCGGCTCACCCCGAGCGGGCAGGCCGTGGTGCGCGAGGCATGGGGCGTCGAGCTCGCCCCGGCCGGCGGGGGCGCCGGACCCGGCCGGGCCTGACGGGCGGGACGCTCAGGCCCACAGGCCGCGCGCGACGAGCACGTCGCGCAGCAGGTCGGCGCGGTCGGTGACGATCCCGTCGACGCCCAGGTCGAGGAGACGACCCATCTCCCCAGGAGCGTTGATCGTCCACACGTGCACCTGCCGCCCGGCGCGGTGGGCGGCGGCGACCGTCCTCGCGTCGACCACCGGCACGCGGCCCTCGGAGACGGGGACCTGCAGGGCGTCCACGTCGCGCAGCGCGCGGCGGGTGATCGCGTCGACCCGGAGGCGGGCCCCGGCGAGGAAGCGCGCCACCTCGCGGCGCCCGGCCGACGTCGCGACCGGGCGGGACAGGCGGGCGAGGGTCGCGCGGCGGCGCCCGACGTCGAACGACGTGACGCAGACCCGGTCGTGCGCGCCGGTGCGCTCGATCGCCTCGGCGGTCGGCGCCACCCCGGAGTCCTCCTTGACGTCGATGTTGACCCGCAGGTCGGGCCAGGTGCCGAGCACGTCGTCGAGGCGCGGCACCGGCTCGCTGCCGCCGATGCGTGCGTGCCGCACGACCGACCACGGCAGGTCGGCCACGCGCCCGGTCGCGTCGGTGGTGCGGTCGAGGGAGGCGTCGTGCAGGGCGACGGCGACGCCGTCGGCGGTGCCGTGCGCGTCCGTCTCGACGTAGCGGAAGCCCAGGTCGACCGCGGCGGCGAACGCCGCCAGGGAGTTCTCCAGGTTCTCCCGGCCGTGCGAGAAGCCGCGGTGGGCCAGCGCGACGACGGCCAGCGGCGCGCCGTCGGCGCCGCGGGGGTCGAGGTACGGGTGCGCGGGGACAGGTCTCACGGCTGCGCCTCTTCCTCGCGCACGGTGTCGCGGGTGTCGTCGGTGTCGCGGAGGTCGTCGGCGCCGGCGGTCAGGGTCCCGGGGACGGGCGGGCGGGCCTGCGGCAGGCGGGCGGCGAGCCATGCCAGGACGCCGTCGAGATAGGCGTGCCGCGGCGTGTCGGCGGACAGGGCGAGGTCGTGCACGCCGCCGGGCACGACGAGCGGGGTCGTGTCGGGCCCGACCCGGGGGGTCAGGGCCGCGATCCGGCCGACGTCGAGCACGGTGTCCTGCGCGTCGAGAAGCGGGTTGTCGGGCCGGTCGGGGCCGGAGGTGTCGCTGCGAGCGACCAGGACCGGCCCGGGGACGGCGAGACCGCGGGCCAGGCGGGCCTGCGCGCGCGTGACCGTGCGGAGCCAGCCGGCGCGCGCCGGGAGCCCCTCGGGGCGCTTGAGCGTCGTGTCGAAGTCCCACCGGCCGCCGTGGGAGGCGTGCTGGGCCGTGGCGTACTCGGAGGGGTGCGCGCTGACGACGGCGAGCGGGCGACGTCGGCCCAGGACCTCGAGCACCGCGGAGCGGCCCGCGTCCGCGAGCCGGGAGCCGCTGAGGGAGAAGAACGGCGAGTTCAGCACCAGGAGGTCGGGCCCGTGCGCCGGGTCGTGACGGACGGCGTGCGCCCACAGCGCCGCGCTCAGGCCGCCCGTCGAGTGCGCGTGCACCACGAGCGGCAGGCCCGGCTCGAGCTCCCGGACGGCGTGCGCCGCGGCGGACAGGTCGGCGCCCGCCTCGCGCAGGCTCGCGACGTAGTGCGGGGGCAGCGGGTCGTCGGCCCCCGGGCCGGCGTCGAGCAGGGAGCGCCCCGCGCGGCGCAGGTCGACGGCGTGGAACGCCAGGCCGGCGTCGACGAACGCCCGGGCGAGGTGCGCCTGGAAGAAGTAGTCGTTGTACCCGTGCACGTGCAGCACGACGGCGCGCGGCCGCGCCGGCCGGTCGACGGCCCGCACCAGGGTCGCGGGGCCGAGCGGCCGCTCCTCGAAGGCCGGGCCGAGGAGCCGGTCGGGCCGCCACCGCCCGGCGGGACCGGGGCGTCGGGGCGGGCGCGGGGCGGGGGCGTGCACGGCGCGATCGTATCCGCGGGCGTCGGTCGCGGCGCGCCGTCGACCGCGGTGCGACGCGCCCCCCCCGCCGGGCGCCCGCGTCGGGCAGACTGCGCCTCATGAGCGACCGACCGGCGGTGCCGGAACCCGTACCCGACGCCGCGCCCACCGCCTCGCCCGGGTCGCCGCCCGGGTCGCCGCACGGCTCACCTCACGGCCCGCGGCACGACGGCGCGGCGAGGCCGGGCGTCGCGGAGGCGCCGGTGCCGCGCCGCCAGGTCGTCTCCTGGGCGATGTGGGACTGGGCCACCCAGCCGTTCAACACCGTGATCGTGACGTTCGTCTTCACGGCCCTGTACCTCACGAGCGACGCGTTCCTGACGCCCGAGGTGGCCGCGCTGCCCGCGACGGACCCGGTGCACGAGCGCGCCCTGGCCGGGCTCACGAGCGGGCTGGGGCTCTGGATCACGATCGGGGGCCTGCTCGTGGCGCTCCTCGCGCCGGTGCTGGGGCGTCGCGCCGACGTCGAGGGACGCCGCAAGGCCTGGGTGGGCGGCGCGACGCTGGTCATGGTCCTGGCGATGGCGGCGCTCTTCGCCGTCCGCGCGGACCCGGCCTGGTTCGTGCTCGGCGCGGCCCTGGTGTCCCTCGGCAGCGTGTCGAGCGAGATCGCCGGCGTGAACTACAACGCCATGCTCGTGCAGGTGTCGACGCGCGGCACCGTGGGCCGGGTGTCCGGGCTGGGGTGGGGGCTGGGGTACCTGGGCGGGATCGTCGCGCTCGTCCTCGTCGTGGTGGCGCAGACGTTCGACTGGTGGGGCATGCCCACCGACGACGGCCTGGCCTACCGGGTCATCGCGCTGGGCTGTGCCCTGTGGGCCGTGGCCTTCGCCTGGCCGCTGTTCCGCTACGTGCCCGAGGCGCCGCCCGCCGAGGACCGCCCGCGCGTCGGCTTCTTCGCCGGGTACGTCGTCCTGGTGCGCGACGTCGTCGCCCTGTACCGCCACGAGCGGCCCACCTTCTGGTTCCTGCTCGCGAGCGCCGTCTACCGCGACGGCCTGTCCGCGGTGTTCACGTTCGGCGCCGTCATCGCCGCGGTGTCGTTCCGGTTCGGCGACGACGCGGTGATCGCGTTCGGCATCGCCGCCAACCTGCTCGCCGGGCTCAGCACGATCGTCGCCGGGCGCCTCGACGACCGGTTCGGGCCCCGCGCGGTGATCATCGGCTCGCTCACCGGGCTCGTGGTGTGCGGGCTGCTCGTCGTCGCGCTGCACCCGCTCGGGGCGGCGGTGTTCTGGGTGGCGGGGCTGGCGCTGACCTGCTTCGTCGGCCCGGCGCAGGCCGCGTCCCGCTCCCTGCTGGCGCGGGTCGCGCCCGCCGGGCGCGAGTCGGAGATCTTCGGCCTCTACGCGACGACGGGCCGCGCGGTCTCGTTCCTCGCTCCCTCGATGTGGACGCTGCTCATCGCGCTCACGGGCGCCACCATCTGGGGGACCCTGGGCATCGTCGCCGTGATCCTGGTGGGCCTCGTGCTCATGCTCAAGGTGACGGTGGGCCGTCGGGAGCCTGTGCGGCCCGACGTCGCTGCCCCGCTGCCCTGATCTCGGCGGCCACCGCCTCCAGGTCGGCCAGCGGCGCCAGGTGGCGCAGCTTGTCCGGGTTGATGACGCCGTCGATCCGGGTGATGCGCCCGCCCACGACCTGCACCGCGTACGTGCCGATGACGCCGCCGCCGACGGACTCGTCGGCGTACGCGATCATGCCCGGAGCGCCGTTGACGACGGTCGCCTCGATGCGCGCGGGCGCGCCCCGCCGCGCGAACCCCGACAGGAGCCGGGCCACCGCCACGTTCCCGGACACCGGGCGGGACACCGCCAGCCCCGCCGGCACGTTGCCGCCGCCGTCCCCGGTGAGCGCCACGTCGTCGGCGAGCAGCTCGACCAGCGCGTCGACGTCGCCCTCCTCCGTGGCCGCGATGAACCGCCGCACCAGCTCCGCGGCGTGCGGGTCGGTCCTGGCCGCCCCGGCGCTCGCCCCGGACTCCGCCTCCCGCCGGGCCGCGACCCTGCGCCGCGCCCGTGACGCGAGCTGCCGCGCGGCCAGCTCCGTCGTCCCGATCACCTGGGCCGACTCGCGGTGGGGATAGCCGAACACGTCGTGCAGGAGGAACGCGGCCCGCTCCGCCGGCGTGAGCGTCTCCAGGAGCACGAGGAAGGCCGTCGACAGGTCGTCGGCCAGCTCCGCGTGCGCGGCGGCCTCGCGCCCCGCCGACCCGGCCGCCACCACGTCCCCGACCAGCGGCTCGGGCACCCACTCGCCGACGTACGACTCGCGCCGCACCCGCGCCGAGCGCAGCACGTCCAGCGCGATCCGGGTCGCGACCGTCGTCGTGTACGCGGCGGGGTTCATCACCACGGGGTCCACCGCCCCGACCGGTGCCACGCGCAGCATGGCCTCCTGGGCGACGTCCTCCGCCTCCGTGACGCTGCCCAGCATCCGGTACGCGGCGCCGAACGCCACCCGGCGCAGGTCCTCCAGGTCGGTGCGGGGCTCGGTCGCACGCCCGGTGCGTCGTCGGGCGGGGGTGTCCGTGCGTGGCATGCTGCCCATCCTTCCGCGGGGCGGGCGTTCCGCCCCGCACTGCCGACGACGTGGCGTGGCGAGACGTGACGCCGCACCCCACGATGGACCCGTGGGAGACGTCGAGGACTACCTGGCCACCCTGACCGGAGCGGAGCGCGACGCCGTCGCGCGCGTCTACGAGCGGGCACGGGCCCTCGTGCCGGACGTCGAGGAGGGCCGCAGCTACGGCATGCCCGCGCTGCGGTACCGCGGCAGCCCGCTGGTGAGCGCCGTGGTCACGCGCACGCACGTGGGCCTCTACCCCTTCAGCCCCGACGTCGTCGCGGCGCTCGCGGGCGACCTGGGCGGGTTCCGCACCACCAAGGGGTCCGTCTCCTTCCAGCCCGACGCCCCTCTGCCGGACGACGTCGTCGACCGGCTGGTGCTCGCGCGCCGCGACGAGATCGACGCGCGGGCCCGCTGACCGTCCCTCTCGTCCGCCTGCTACGCCGGTGGCACGTTGACGTTGCCGCGGAACCGGTTCTGCGGGTCGTAGCGGCGCTTCACGTCGCGCAGCCGCTCCCAGGTGGCGCCCGGGTAGGCCGCCCGCGCGGCGTCGAGCCCGCCGTCGAGGCTGAAGTTCACGTACGCGCCCTCCGCGCCGCGCAGTCGGTCGGCCAGTGCCTCGACCCAGGGGGTGTACCCGGCGGCGCCGGCCGCGTCGCGGGCGACCGCGGCGACGTTGCCCACCAGGCGCGCACCGCGGTGGGCATAGGCCGTCGCGTCGGCGGGGACGTCCGACACCGCGCCGCCGAGCACCCGCAGCTGGGCGGCGCGCATCAGCGCGTCGGACCCCTCCAGCTGCTCCAGGAGGTGCGCCGCGGCGGCCTCGTCGAGCCCGTCGGCGAGGAACGTGCGCCCGGTCGCGACGAGCGGGCCGCCCTCCGGGCCCCCCTCCAGCAGGCTGGGGTAGGGCGCGGCGCGCAGGCCGTCCAGCAGCGCGCCGCCGGCGCGGGCGGCGACGTCGCGCAGCGGGGCCAGGGCGGCGTCCGCCTGGTCGAGCGGGCCGGACCAGCACGCGTTGGCCATGACCACAAGACGTCCGTGGTGCTCCGCGGGGATCATCGGCATCGGCGGCGCCGGCATCACCATGACGACCATCGTCAGCTCCGGGGGCGCGGCCTGAGCTGCCGCGACCACCCCCGCCACGCTCTCGGGCGTGGCCGGCAGGAGGAGCACTCCGCCGACCACCTGCGACACCTCGTGCAGGGCGAACCGGAACCGTGTCACGACGCCGAAGTTGCCTCCGCCGCCCCGCAGCGCCCAGAACAGGTCGGGCTCGTGGTCGGCGTCCGTGCGCACCACCTCGCCGTCCGCGGTCACGACCTCCGCTCCGAGGAGGCTGTCGATGGTCATGCCGAGCGACCGCGACAGGAGGCCGACGCCGCCGCCCAGCGTGATGCCGCCGACGCCGACGGTGCCGGTGTCGCCGAACGGGGTCGCCAGGCCGTGCTGCCCGGCCGCGCGCGAGTACGCGCCCGCGGTGATGCCGCCGCCGGCCCAGGCCGTGCGGCCGTCGACGTCGAGCTCGAAGGAGTCGAGATCGCGCAGGTCCAGGGTGAGCGCGCCGTCGGCGGCGCCCAGACCGAAGACCGAGTGCCCGCCCGAGCGGACGGAGACCTCGGCGCCGGCGTCGCGCGCGACGCGCACCGCGCGGACCACGGCGTCCGTGTCGGCGGGCCGGACGACGGCCGCCGGGCGCTGCTCGACGCCGCCGGGCTCGATGGCGCGGGCGGCGTGGTAGCCGTCGTCGTCCGGGCCGACGACGGGCGTCGCGTCGCCGAGCGCGGTGCGGAGCGCGTCGACCGGGATGGCGGGTGGCGTGGGGGGATTCGAGGGCTGAGACATCGTGACTCCTCGTCGGGACGACGGTACGGGGACCGGGCCGGCCTGCGGCCCGGTCCGTGCGGACGAGCGGGGAATCGCCAGAGCTCGCCCGGGACGGTGCACTCAGGAGGACCGGGCGGGGAGCACATCCTCATCGGCAGCATCCCGTACACCCGACGGGAACGCGACGGAATTCGTGACGACGTCGGGTCGGGTACGACCGGCCAGCACGGCCGCGGTCAGCGCGAGCGCCGCGGAGAGGCCGAGGCACACCGCGTACGCGGCCGCGCCGACCCGGTCGTGCAGGGCCCACAGCAGCGCGCCCGTGCCGGTCAGCGCGAGCGCGGACGCCGCCGCGTCGGACACCTGGAGCACCGACATCGACACGCCCTGCGCCGACGGCGGCGCGAGCTCGAGGACGAGCAGGTTGAGGGTGGGGAACATCAGTCCCATCCCGAGCCCGCTCAGCACCCACGGCGCGGCCGCGGCGGCCAGGGGCACGCCGGGGACGACCAGCAGGGCGACACCCGCGGTCCCCAGCGCGAGGGAGATGCCGCCGACGCGGAGGAACGCCGCGTGCGACAGGCCTCCGAGCCCGCGACCGCGTGCCCACGACCCCGCCGACCACCCGAGGACGTGCAGCGTGAGGACCGCCCCGGCGAACGCCGGGGCGAGACCGCGCTCGCGGACGAGCGCGAGCGGCAGCAGCACCTGCGCACCCACGAACGCGGCGGCCACGAGCGCCCGCACCAGCACGACCGTCCCCAGCCCGCGCGCGCCGCGCACCACCTGGCCCGCGACGTCACGCCACGACGCCGCGTCCCCGCCGTCGTCGGCGACCCGTCCGGCCGAGCCCCGGGTGCGCCCCGCCGCCAGCGCCGGCCGCAGGGCCAGCAGGGCGGGCACGGCCAGCACGGGCACGGCGAGGAACACCCACCGCCACCCGAGGTACTGCGTCATCGCCCCGGCGAGCAGCGGGCCCACGACCCCCGGCACCACCCACGCGGCCGCGAACCACGCGAAGACCTTCGGCCGCCGCTCCGCGGGGAACACGCGCGCCACCAGCACGAAGATCGCGACCCCCTCGATGCCGCTGCCCGCGCCCTGCACGGTGCGACCGGCCAGGAGCACCGGCATGCTCGGTGCCAGCCCCGCGACGAGCAGCCCCGCGAGGAACAGCGAGATCCCCGCCAGCAGCGGAGGCGTCGGCCCGCGGCGGTCCGTCCACCGGCCCGCGACCAGCATCCCCACGACCCCCGCGGCGGACCCCGACGCGAACGCGAGCGTGTACAGGCGCAGGCCGTCCAGCTCGGCGGCCACCGTCGGCATCGCCGTCGAGACCGCCAGGGACTCGAACGCCCCCAGCGCGACGTACGCCACCATGCCGGTCAGCACCGTGCGCTGCGCCCGGACGCCCAGCAGCCCGGCGCGCGACCCGTCGGCCGCACCCTCGGCGGACGCGCCGGTCATCCGAGGACCACCTTGCCGACCGTGCGGCGCTCCTCGAGCTCCCGGTGCGCCCGTGCCGCCTCGGCGAACGCCACCCGATGGGTGAGCACGCGCCACTCGCCCGACGCCGCCCGCTCCAGGGCCCGTCGCTGGTAGGCGCGCAGGTCGCCGAACGCGGGGGCGCCGGGCCCGACGACGGCCCGCACATCGACCGGGTCGCCCGCCGGGGTGACGGCGCTCGCGGCCACGGGGTTCGGGCTCCCGGAGGCCCAGCCCTGCACGACGAGCCGACCGGCGGGCCCGAGGAGGGCCGCGGCCTCGGCGCCCAGGTCGCCACCGACGCCGTCGATCACGACCGTCGCGGCGGCCGCGCGCAGCCGGCCGAGCGCGGCCCGCGCGGCGGCGGGACAGCCGTCCCCGGCGACGTCGACGACGGCGAGCCGCTGACCGGCGTCGGGTGCGAGCCCGCGGACCGCGCGGACCTTGCGCGGCCCGCCGGCCAGGGCGAGGACCCGGGCGCCCCCGTCGAGCGCCGACTGGACGAACAGGGAGCCGAGGCCACCTGCGGCGGCGGTGAGCACCACGACGTCGTCGGGACGCGGCCGCGCGACCTCCAGCGTCATGAGCGCCATCCGGCCCGTACCGATCATCGCGACGGCGTCGGCCAGGTCGAGCCGGTCGGGGAGGCGGTGCAGGGCGTCGACGGGCGCGACGGCGAGGCGCGCGTACCCGCCGCCGTCGGGCGCGGCGCCGAGGTGGGCGGCGACCCGGACCCCGAGCCGGTCGTCCCCGACGTCCGGGCCGACCGCGACCACCGTGCCCGCGACCTCGCGCCCGGGGATGGCGGGGAGGCGAGGCGCGGGCAGGGGACCGGTGGCCTCGCCGCGGCGCAGGGTGGTGTCCAGCAGGTGCACGCCGTGCGCGCGGGCGGCGACGAGCACCTGGCCGGGGCCGGGCACGGGGTCGGGGACCTGCTCGAGGACGAGGGTCTCGGGCGGGCCGTAGGTGTGGTGGCGGATGGCGTCCATGCCGCCATGCTGTGACCTGAACTATGGTTGAGGTCAAGGGTCGGGAGGCCGCCGCGCGGGAAGGGACACGGATCGTGCCGGAGCACGCGACCGAGAGGGTCCCGTGGGACCACGTCGAGCTGTCCGTCGGCGAGGTGGCCGCGCGCAGCGGCGTCGCCGTCTCCGCCCTGCACTTCTACGAGCGGCGCGGCCTGATCGCCAGCCGCCGCACCTCCGGCAACCAGCGGCGCTACCGACGTGACGTCCTGCGCCGGGTGTCGTTCATCCGGGTCTCCCAGCGGGTCGGCATCCCGCTGGCGCGCATCGCCGAGGCGCTGGAGACCCTGCCCGCCGATCGCGCCCCGAACGTCCGCGACTGGGAGCGGCTGTCCAAGGCCTGGCGCACCGACCTCGACGCGCGCATCGAGCAGCTCGAGCGGCTGCGGGACGACCTCACCGACTGCATCGGCTGCGGCTGCCTGTCCCTGAGCCGGTGCGTGCTCGCCAACCCGCACGACGCGCTCGGCGACGACGGCCCGGGCCCGCGCCGGCTGCTCGTCGACGAGACGGACTGACCCGACCGGGACGGCCGGACGACCGGTGGCGCGAGCGCGGACGGCCGGGACGGCCGCCGTGGTGCCGCCGTACCCTCGGGCCATGACTCACGTCCTCGTCCTCAACGGTCCCAACCTCGGTCGGCTCGGCGTGCGCGAGCCCGAGATCTACGGCCACGCGTCCATGTCCGACCTCGAGCGGGAGGCCGCCGTCTGGGGGAGCGAGCTGGGCGTCACCGTCGACGTGCGCCAGACCGACGACGAGTCGGAGCTCGTGGGCTGGCTGCACGAGGCCGTCGACGCCCGCGCGCACGTGGTGCTCAACCCCGCGGCGTTCACGCACTACAGCTACGCGCTGCGCGACGCCGCCGCCCAGGTGACGTCCTCCGGGCTGCTGCTCGTCGAGGTGCACCTGTCGAACCCCGCCTCGCGCGAGTCGTTCCGGCACTACTCGGTGGTGGCCGGCATCGCGACGGGCACGATCGCGGGCTTCGGTTTCGACTCCTACCGGCTGGCGCTCGGCGCCCTCGCGCACAAGCTCCAGTCCTGAACTCCTCCTTCTCCAGGGTCCAGGGTTGACAGGAAACAAGTCCTGAGACTTGTCGAGGTCCTCACAAGGTCGTAGCGTTGATCCATGATCGTCATCACCGCGGACCAGCGGGGCAGCACCCGGGGTCCCGACCGCGTGCCCGAGGCTCTCGCGCTCGTCGCCGCGCGGGCGCACGGACGGCCGGGAGTGCTGCTGCCCTTCGACCGCACGGTGGGCGACGAGCTCCAGGGCGCGCTGTCCGCGGACGACGACGGCGCGGCGCTGGCCGTCGACGTCGTCCTCGACCTGGTGCGCGACGGCGGATGGTCCGTGGGGATCGGCCTCGGCGCGGTCGACCGGCCGCTGCCGGCGGAGTCGAGGGCGGCCTCCGGCCCGGCGTTCGTGCGGGCCCGCGCGGCGGTCGACCGGGCGAAGCGGCGCGGGCGCGGCAGCGTGCCACTGGCCGTGGTGGGGCCGGACGAGGAGCCGCGCTCGACCGTCGCCGCGGACGCGCAGGCGCTCCTGCATCTGCTCGGGGCCGTCGTGGCGCGGCGTTCCACGGCGGGGTGGGAGGCCGTCGACACGCTCGTCGCGCAGCGGGGCCCGGCACCGCAGCGGGCCTCGGCGGCCGCGTTGGGGGTCAGCGAGCAGGCGGTGAGCCAGCGGCTGCGTGCCGCGCTGTGGGCCGAGGACGCGGCCGTCCGGCCGCTCGCGGCGCGCCTGCTGCGGGCCGCGGGTGCCGACCTGGACGATGACCTGGACGACCACCCGGACGACGACCCGGACGACGACCCGGACGACGACCCGGACGGCGAGGCAGGGGAGGAGCGCGCGTGAGCTTCGGAGCGGTGGCGGCGGACGTCGCGGTGTGGCTCGTCGGCCTGGGCGCGAGCGTGGGCGGTGGTGCCTGGCTCGTGCCGTGGGTGCTGCGGCACGCGGAGCGGGAGCCGCAGGCCGCGGCGGAGGCGGTCGCCGTGCTGCGCGGTGGCACCTGGATCGGCCTGCTCGAGCGGCTGTGCGTCACGGGTTCGCTGCTCGCGGGCTACCCGGAGGGCGTGGCCGTCGTCGTCGCGGTCAAGGGGCTCGGCCGGTTCTCGGAGCTGCGCGAGCACCCGGTCGCGAGCGAGCGGTTCGTGGTCGGGACGCTGGCGTCGCTCGCATGGTCGGCCGCCGTCGGGATCGCGGGGCACGTGCTCCTGGTCGCGCTGTAGAATGTTCCGGGCTCTCTGCGGCCCGGCACGTCGACATCCGCACGACATCCGCACGACTTCCGCTCCGTACCCGACCCCGAGGACGAACAAGAAACGTGGCTACCTCCAACGACATCAAGAACGGCACCGTGCTCCGCATCGACGGTCAGCTCTGGTCGATCATCGAGTTCCAGCACGTCAAGCCGGGCAAGGGTGGCGCGTTCGTCCGCACGAAGATGAAGAACGTGCTGTCCGGCAAGGTCGTCGACAAGACCTTCAACGCGGGCACCAAGGTCGAGACCGCGAACGTGGACCGCCGCGACTTCCAGTACCTGTACATGGACGGCGCCGACTACGTCTTCATGGACACCGACACCTACGACCAGATCACCGTGCCCGCCGCCACCGTCGGCGACGCGGCGAACTACATGCTCGAGGGCATGAACATCATGGTCGCGTCCAACGACGGCACGCCGCTGTACGTCGAGCTCCCGTCGTCCGTGGTCCTGGAGATCACCTACACGGAGCCGGGCCTGCAGGGCGACCGTTCCACCGGCGGCACCAAGCCCGCCACCCTCGAGACGGGCGCGGAGATCCAGGTCCCGCTGTTCCTCGAGCAGGGCACCAAGGTCAAGGTCGACACGCGTGACGGGTCGTACCTGGGCCGCGTGAACGACTGACGGGCGCCTGCTGACATGGGTGCACGCACCAAGGCGCGCAAGCGCGCCGTCGACATCCTCTTCGAGGCGGAGCAGCGGGGGATCGACCCGCAGGTGCTCGTCGCCGACCGGGTGATCGAGCCGCACACCGAGGCCGCCGTCCCGCAGTACACGGTCGACCTCGTGGAGGGTGTCGCCACCCACCGCGAGCGCATCGACGAGCTGCTGGCGACCTACTCGCAGGGGTGGACCGTCGAGCGGATGCCGGCGGTCGACCGCGCGCTGCTGCGGATCGGCACCTGGGAGCTGCTCTACAACGACGACGTCCCCGACGCCGTCGCGGTGGACGAGGCGGTCGACCTCGCCGGACAGCTCTCGACGGACGACTCGCCGTCGTTCGTCAACGGCCTGCTGGGCCGGCTGGTCGACATCAAGCCGACGCTGCTGATCTGACGCGTCTCGACGCCCCACAGGCGGTGGCGCACGCATCCGGGCCCGGA